>JAAEKY010000770.1 GCA_024227235.1 Desulfobacteraceae bacterium
CATGTTTGATAGTAGTCCTTATATTCATACCATCACTTGCTTTTGCGACCAACCTGAGAGGAATGGTTGACCTGGTACACCCCTACTCTAACGCCCCTTTCCCAGCTAGAGGGGCTGAGGTCACCCTCTATGTCCAAACTCAGAATGGACCCATGCTCGTCACCAGCTATTTTACCGGCGGTGACGGGATGTATTACCTTCAGAATATTCGTCCGGGGAATTATACGCTTGTCGTGAACAGGGTCTTAAGGTTCTTCATCACTGTATACAATATACCATTACAAGACCTTCCCCCTATTCTTTTTAGATACTGATTGTAACTGAATCTCCCCAAAAAATTGCCATCGAAGTTAGGCCAGTTTTGGAAAAATGTTCAACGACCAAAATGCTGATGGATAAACCGCAGATTTCAATATTATTCTGATATCATTTCATTAATTAATACATGGTAGGTGAATATGAACATACCTATAAATAGAAGAACTTTTCTGAAATTTGCATCTATTTTGGGATTATCTCTCTCTTCCGGCAACGTATTTTCAAGCAATATGTCCAAAAAAGAATTACTGCAACAACCAGATAGAATTGATGTTCACCATCATATTCTTCCGCCTGTATATACTTCAGCATTAGCAAAAATAGGCATTAAAAGTGCTGGTGGCATCCCTTTCCCCTATTGGAATGCACAACAGTCTTTAGATGTTATGGATCGAAATGGAATTGCAACAGCTATTACGTCGATATCCTCCCCAGGCATTTATTTCGGAGATATTGGGTTTTCAAAGGATTTAGCAAAACGATGCAATGAGTTTTCTGCAACCCTTATCAGTAATAATAAGATGAGGTTTGGAGGATTTGCAGTGTTGCCGTTGCCTGATGTTAAAGCAGCAGTAAAGGAGTTAGAATATGCCCTTGACGTTTTGAAACTGGATGGTGTTGTTTTACTGTCAAATGTGGGCGGCCATTATTTGGGTTCTTCCATATTCGATGATTTGTACTTTGAGCTTAACAAAAGAAATGCAATTGTATTTATTCATCCAACAGTTCCAGCAAATGGAAAGCTTCCAAAAATGGGTATGCCTCCCAGTATTATTGAGTTTGTTTTTGATACGACAAGGGCAATCTCCAATTTAGTAATGAACAAAACATTAAAACGATTTCCAAACATACGTTTCATCGTCTCCCATGCTGGCGGAACTGCGCCATTTATTGCATGGAGAATGTCCTTGATGGATTATCGGTTTTACACTGATACAATCGGTGATCTAAAACGCTTGTACTATGATACTGCGTTGTCAGCTTCCCCATATGCCTTGAGCTCGTTGCAGGAGATAGCCAGTTCTTCTCATATACTTTTTGGAAGTGATTATCCGTTTGCACCGGAAAGTATAACAGGCAAGACAATATCTGGATTAAATACGTTCAATGGCTTTAATGAAAAAAAACTCAGAGGAATAGACAGAGCGAATGCTCAGGCATTATTTCCGAGGTTCATAGGCAAATAGAAAGAATAATTCCGTAATTCCGGGGACAGCGTACTTAATTTCAACCATCAACATGCACCGGGTTTCACCGGTGATATTGGTGTTATATTATCATAACTTCAATAAAAAAAGATCGAGTAGGACGCTTAAAGAATTAAAATAAATTCACAACAAAATAATAATGAGATGCAAATGAATTTTCTACTAACTAATTACATTTATCCAATTCGATCACTTATTATTCTAACCAATGAATCAGAGCTATTTCTAACACTATAAATATATTTATCTTGCGCAAAGGATGCAAAAAATTATATCCAAGGCATGTAAAAGGTTAGTTTTAAAAGGAGAACTTTATATGGAAAAAGATAGTTTTAAAAGTGCATTTACGCTTGGTATTTTCATCTTTTTGGGCTTGTCCTTTTTGGGCTATTTTATAGGTATGAGTGCCATTAAATTCAAGGAATATGAAAGAAGTGTCACCGTCAAGGGTCTTTCTCAAAAAGAATTGCCCGCAGATATTGCGCTCTGGCCCATACTGTTTGAAAGAGCAGACAATGATCTGTCCACACTCTATCTAACCCTTGAAAAAGACAAGAATAAAATCATCGAGTTTCTGACTTCCAACAATATCAAACCAGATGAAATCTCAATTTCTCCACCATCAGTAATTGATAAATTGGCTCAACAATATGGTGGCAATACCCGGGCCCCCTTCAGGTATACAGGCAACCAGGTTGTCACAGTTTATACTAGCCAAATCGAAACTGTGAGAACTGCCATTAACAAACTTGCAGAACTTGGCAAGCAAGGTATTGTTTTCAAAGCAGATGATTATCGACATACAACAGAATATATTTTTACCCGGCTCAATGAAGTCAAGCCTGAAATGATTGAAGAAGCAACCACAAAAGCCAGACAGGTAGCTCAAAAATTTGCCAAAGATTCTGACTCAAAACTGGGGAAAATCAAAAGAGCGCGTCAGGGACAATTTTCCATTCGAAACAGGGATAAGAACAATCCCCATATAAAGGTTGTCCGGGTGGTCTCTACGGTTGAATACTATCTGGCAGATTGAATTGTGTGTTTACTCATATCCATATTGGCCATTGTGGATGTACTGCAGCCTTAAAACAAAAATCAAATGCTCATGTTGTCATCCAACGGTCTGAATCCCAGATGTTTTTGGAGAGAAAAAATGTGGTTAAGGGATGGACAGTGGTAAAACATTGGCCAAGCTTGTTCAGGAAACTGCATGAGGAGATCGTATGAATAGAGAAACTTGGAAAAAGGTAATACCTTATAAAATCAGTGTCTTAAATGTATTTCTTATTTTTGGTTGTCTCCTATTTATTCTTCTGTCCTTTCCATCCTGTGTTGAAAATCGCATGACCCTGTCTAAGGCCAAATCGGTTTCGATTTCAATGAACGGAAAAGCCTTTGATCCACCACCAAGTCGAGTGGACGATATCCTGTTGATCTTGAATCAGCCAAGCGCAGAATATGAAGAGATCAAAAAGGCTCGTGCATTGATTCAGGCGGAACCTTTGAACACTATGAATCGGTCCTCCCTTGCGTTGTTTTATTTGAGGCCTACCGAAAAGCCCCCTGGCTGTGGCCACCTTTGCGCATCCCCTTTTTTGGGCCCCCTTTGTTGTTGTCGGGGATGGTGGTTAGGAATAGCGGCTCGATCTTAAACCTGATAACTGGAGAATGGAAAATGAATATAAGTGAACAAAACTGGGAAAACATAAAAAAAAATTTGGTGATTCATCACATGTGAGCGCATCTCCAGTCGTTCCATATTGTGCATTTGCCACAGTTAACAAAGACGGATCTCCTCGTGTGGCACCCTATACATCACTGATTCTTGGGGAATATAAGCAGGGAATATATTTTGATCAATTATCTCAACAGATGTCGTGCAATCTTGAACATGATCAAAGAATCTGCATTCTATTAGTAAAAAGAAGTGCATGGTTTTTTATAAAATCAATTCTTTTGGGAAGATACGATCATCCACCAGGAATTAGGCTCAGCGGCAAAGTAGGCAGTAAGCGTAAAGCTACGATTCGGGAGATTAATGCCTATAGAAAACCAATACGATTCTTAAAAGTCTTTAAAGGATTTAAATCTTCCTGGGGAGTGATGAAACATGTGCGAGAAATTCATTTTGATTCATATGAGAAAGTAGAGTGCGGGATAAAAGAGGTTGAATCAATTTGAATTATAAATTGAATTTCCTTCTTACAATTAAAAGAAAAAGGGTCAATTCTATCTTTGACCCTTTTAAAAATTATCAACAATCCCGATCAAGCGGATGATACCGCTTATTTGGAAAGATTATACAAATTGATAAAAGGAGAAAATAATGGATTGGAAAACTATGATGTACAACGAGCGGTTTCCTAAATCTAACAAATATAGTCCAGAATTTGTCGCTAAAAATCAAATGGGACCAAATTCTATCTGGCTTATGGAATGGCTAACAGAGAAAATCGAGATTAAAGAAAACATGAAGGTTTTAGATCTTGGTTGTGGTTGCGCCATGAGCTCTATTTTTCTGGCTAAAGAATTTGGTGCCATGGTATATGCTACAGACCTATGGATAGATGTAAGTGAAAACCAGAAGCGCATTGTTGAATTTGGTCTGGAAGATAAAATTATTCCAATAAAAGCTGAAGCACATGCACTGCCCTTTGCCAAAAACTTTTTCGACGTAATCGTTGCAGTGGATTCATATGGATATTTCGGAACTGATGATCTGTATCTGTCTTACATCACCAGTTTTTTAAAATCAGAAGGAATAATAGCGGCGGTTTTACCGGGTTTGATGCAGGATTTTGACAATTTTAAAGTTCCCAAACATCTGCTTAAACCTCAGAAAAACGGCAATGTTTTCTGGGAACCTGACTGCTTTACTTTCCACACGAAGGACTGGTGGTTAAGTCATTGGATGAAGACAACGCTGGTGGAAGTAGAAACCTGTGACACCCTGGAAGATGGATATAAACACTGGGCAATACAGGAGAAAGCTTTAGAACTTGCAGGATTCAATATTTTTCCATCTGTTGAAGAAACGCTTTTAAATGATGCTGGGCAGTACATAGGTTTTGCACGTATTATTGCTACAAAAAATAAAGCTAAAACAGAAGAATCCATGCCTCATGCCTGGCAACCCGAGTTTAGTGCGGTTTGTGAATCTCTTCGTAATGAGAGAGATAGCAGGAAAAAAGTATAACAAAGCGCTGTACTTGGCCAAAAGGGGACATTCTTGTCGCAAAACATTCTTGACATTCTTGTCAGACACATTCACATTCTTGTCAGACCAAGCCAACAGACTGAATATATTAAACAAATCCCGATAAAACACCTCGGAAGTTCCCTTAGGTTAACGTTTTCGACTCCAAAAACAGCATTCTAAGAATTAATATGATTTTCCAACAATGCTCTTGCTACTCCCCGGGCCGTTGAACAAACCAATACACATGAACAAGTCAGTGATCTAAACATTGGCTTTTTCGTTGTGGGGGAGGTTGATTGGGTATTGATATATAATATTGTCAAACTTGCATTTCGTTGGTATTTTGGCATGATGATATTTTGGCAAACCATAGGCGGTTTTGATTCCAAAGCACTTCAAGAATAATTTATAAAAGGTAGCCTGCATGGACAACAGACGAAGTTTTTTAAAAAAAAGTGTCGTAATAGCTGCAGTGACAGGGTTCCCTGTTTTACCGTCCTGCATTACTCTCAATACTATTGAGGCACAAGTTCCATTAAAGTCAAAAGAAATTAAGAATGCCGCAGTCCTGTGGTACAGCCAATCCGGTAATACCGAAAAATGCGGGATAGTTCTGGCAAAAACATTAAGTAAAAAAGGAATCAAAGTGGTTCATGGTGACCTCCGGGATATCGACATATCCATGATTCCCACTGTTGATCTAATCGTGATCGGTTCCCCGGTTTTTTATTATGACACCCCTGATTTTGTAAAAGGGTTCATCCAATCCCTGCCCGATATTAGCGGGATCCCAGTAGCTGCCTATGTTACATTTGGCGGGCCCGAAGGGAACCAGCACAATGCGGGCTGCAGTATTTTAGAAGGCCTGGTTAAAAAAAATGGCGTGCCTGTTGGTCTGGAATCTTTTATGAGCATCAGCTCTTATTCTCTTACGTTTAAAGAGAATGGCGCCGAGACCAACAATATGCAGATATCTGTTTTGCCTGACAAAAACACGTATATAAAAGTTCGTGGCTATGCCGAGTTTATCCTTTCAAAAGTTAAAAATGGCAGTACATCTGAATTCAAGAGGACCCTGACCCTAAGAGAATTCTCCACCTATTTTGGGCCTGAATGGTGGACTAAGCTGACAGTGGATAATCATCATATCATTGAACAAAACTGTGTGGGATGCGGTGCCTGTGTTGAAAAATGTCCGACAAATTCTATTGATATAGATAGTTTTTCAGTGAATACTGATACATGCGTTTTGTGTTTCGGTTGCATAAACAATTGCCAATACCAGGCAGTGAATATGGAAAGTAACAATGAGAAACTGATAGGTTTTCATGAGTATATGGAAAAAAACAATTTAAAGTTCGTGTTGCCCGATGAAATCAAAACTTAATTTCACAATATCAGTGAGATAGGGAAAGGGTGTCCTTCGCATTAATTCGAGTTGAATGAAATTATTGATAAATTTAAATCTCCAGGCATCCTTAATTTTGCGATGCTTTGGTTTTTGTGCTATAGACGCTTAAGAGGTGTAATTTAAAAAGACTTATCAAAGTATTTACGGGATAAATCGATCAACCAATAGGGAGGTTAGTTGACGCCATGGAATACGATATTGCGCTTATCCAACAGACTATTTTGTTTGAAGACCTCTCCTCTTTTGAGATCAAACAGATCTTTGACACCTGCGTCTCACTGGAAGATTTTGCACCAGGGGAGAAAATCATAGAAGAGGGGTGTGTTAACGATGACCTCTTTTTTCTCTCAAAAGGCGAGGTAAAGGTTGAACTTGAGCTGAAAAATGCTCAGCATCGTGAGTTAAATTCTATTAAAGGGCCCGTTGTTATTGGAGAGATCTCTTTTTTAGATAAATCCCCCCGAAGTGCAACGATTAAGGCGGTGGAAAAGAGTTCTATTTATGTTATCAATGGCCGATCTCTGGATGAACTCTTTAAAGAGATGCCCCACACAGGTCATAAAGTTAAACACAATATTGCACTTTCAGTTGCAAAAACTTTACGCCACGTGAATGATTTTCTAACCGGGGAGATACAAAAGAACCAGCGATTGAGTAGTAAGGCTGTTGAACTGGGCGCTCGAAGATATAACCAGACGATTAACAACCTATCGTATCATATACATCTTTCTGCATAGAATGTTTTCCTGACATAAAAAGCATGTATACTGGATATTAAGGTTTGATGACAATGAAGCCCTTGGTCTTGAGCCAGGAGGGAAGATTGGTTTGGCGATTAGATGAAATTTATAGATGATCAGTTTTGGGTACTAAGCAGATTACCGATTCAAATCTCAACAATCCAAATAAAAACGGATAAACCGCTTATTTGGAAACGTTCTCTTACAGAAAAAAAGAAATCATTTTGTTAAAAGCAGGATGAGACCTTGATAGGGTAAAATAAGCAAAAAACTTGAAATTTGAATCTTTTTTACAAAAAAAAGAGTATGACGAGTGAAATCATAGGATATTTTGATGATTTGTTGCACGAATGGGCAACCCTGAGTAATACTTAAATATCAACAATCAAATTAAATAAATTTAAAGGTTTTAGAATGGAAAAAAAATGGGAGTATAGACTAATTACCGGTAAAGATGATTCAAGCTTTTGTGAAAGGATATCAGGTTTATTAGAAAAGGGATATACTCTTTATGGCTCGCCATCAGTAACCTATAATGGTAAGCATGTAATTGCCGCCCAAGCAGTCATAGTACCAAAGGATAATAAGGAATTCGGGAAACATTCTACGGACAAGCCTTAGATATTGAAAGTTAGTTTTTCCCAGCATGTTGGCATAAAGGGCATCCAATGGATAATATGAAAGTAAAACTTTCGACATTGTTGATATTTGTACTGTTTTATATAGAGATGCAGAGATAGTTTTGTCAGATGATATCTTTGTTGAAAAAGAGGAAATAAAGGACGTCAATTTAAATATTTATTCAGCTATGGCGTTTATACATAAAGGGGGTGTGTCGATGAAAGCGTTTTTAACCGGAGCACTTGCAGTTTTTTTAACTTTTTGGGGCGGGTTTTTGGCCCTGTCAACCGCTAATCCAACAGGATCAGCCTTTCAATATCAGGCTTATGTGGAGGATACGGGCGGTGAGGCATTGAATGAACCGGCGGATTTTCGTTTCAGCCTGTGGGACTCCCCTGTCCTCGGTAGCCAGATCGGATCCACTGTGAATCTTTTTGATGTAAATGCAGTTGACGGGGTGGTGTCGTTGGTACTTGATTTCGGTCTGTCAAGTTTTGATACGGGTGAGGCACGGTGGCTGGAGATCAAGGTCAGAAAGTCAGCTGGAGCAGCAGCTTTTGAAACACTCCAGCCAAGGCAGAGTATTGGTGCAACTCCTTTTGCCCTTCACGCTTTATCCGGAACCCCCGGCCCCCAGGGTGATCCGGGGATCCAGGGAGATCGGGGACCACAGGGTGTATCCGGACCCCAGGGGGAACAGGGTATCAAGGGAGAACCAGGCTCCCAGGGAGAACAGGGTGTTCAGGGAAACCAGGGAGAACAGGGTATTCCCGGCACCTCCTGCACCATCTCCGACAATGGAACGGGCCAGGCCATTCTTTCCTGCTCAGATGGTACCAGTTTGGCCTTTACAACCCCATATTGCGGGAATGGTATTGCTGAAGCGGGTGAGGAATGTGATGATCCAGGCAGCAGCAATTGTGTCAACTGCACACGGGTCGCATTTCCGAACTCCCTCGTAGTCAATGATACACAGGGACAGCAGATCAATACATGGCTGCGGCAGCCAGATGCCCAGTGGGCATTGTGCTACCGAAGAAGCCTTCATGGTGCATCAACAGGAAAGTTTCACAGCCAGTGTGATGGCGTCCCGACTGTTACGGTTATTCAATTTACCAATGGTATAAAAATTGGCGGCTATGCAGCTTCCAGCTGGGCCGGGGCAGGTTATGCAGGCAGCTCTTCAAATTTTCTTTTTTCTCTGACAAACAACTTCAAGCATGAGTATTACAGGAACAACAATTACCAATACAATCATTCCAGCTATGGACCCGTCTGGGGGGGAGGGCATGACTTTTATACAAACCTTGTTAATAATAGTTATTGCAACCTCGGGTACAGTTACCAGTGCCGGACCGGGGCCTATGGTTCTGTTGAATGCCGGGAAGACTTCTGCGGCGAATATAGCCCGGACATTGAAGAACTGGAGGTCTGGTATCAGCCGCAGGAACCTGCCTTCCCGGAATCTTTACTGGTGGACGAGATACAGGGTCAACAGATCAATAACTGGCTGGGCCAACCAGAAGCAAAATGGAAACTGTGTTACCGGCGCAGCATACACGGAGCGTCGACAGAAGATTTCCATGCACGGTGTGATGACACAGGTGCGACAATGACCATTATCCGATTTACCAACGGCATTAAAATCGGCGGTTATGCGACTTCCAGCTGGGATGGGGGCGGCTACACAGGCAGTTCTTCCAATTTTCTTTTTTCTTTGACAAATAATTACAAACACGACCATTACCAGAACAACCTCTATCAATACAGTCATCCCAGCTATGGACCGACCTGGGGGGGAGGGCATGACTTCTACACCGACCTTGTTAATAGCAGTTACTGCAACATTGGCCACACTTATAAGTGCCGAGTAGGGACCTATAGTTCTGTTGAATGCCGGGAAGACTTCTGCGGCGAATATAGCCCGGACATTGATGAAGTGGAGGTCTGGTATCGATAGAACAGGCTGAATAAGAATAGGAACTGTTGAAGGGACTATGGATCATAGGGTATGGAACATTTTAGTGTTTTAAAAAAAGGAATTAAAAATCATGAAGCAGGCAGGCAAGATTTTTTTGGAAGCTTTTTTCAGGGGTATTCATTTTGAGCACTATTCTGCTGCCAAACGGATATAGGTTTGTAATTTTAGTAATGGTTGATTTAACTAGCGATTGTAAAGTTGTTGAGCTTTGTAAAAACAAAAAAAACCAAGAACATTCTTTGTTAGCCAGGTTAGCCAAACAATTAAATGTTTACACTGTAATTGGCGGTCCAAACAGTGACTCAAAAAACCAGTTATTTATTTCGTAAAAAATGCATAAAACACTGCACCTGACGCTCCTGTCGTCGCGCAGGTGAGCTCACCGTTATGACGGACAAAGCGAAGCAAAGCTTCAGCCGTAGTCAAAGGTGAATTTATCACCCCACTACCCCGGGCCGTTGAACATACCACTACAACGGGTAAACCGGTGAAT
This sequence comes from Desulfobacteraceae bacterium, assembly GCA_024227235.1. GTDB lineage: Bacteria > Desulfobacterota > Desulfobacteria > Desulfobacterales > Desulfobacteraceae > Desulfobacula. The sequence continues at coordinate 9,975 of JAAEKY010000770.1, forward strand.
TAATCATTAGAAATAGGGATTTCAGGTATGAATTTTTTATAAATATCCCAATTAAGGAGAAAGTATGAATTTTTTATTTTCACGATTTCCAGCTCTTAAGAAAAAATTAGCTTATGTTCCTTTGGGCAGTTTCCCCACACCTGTAATCCACTTGGAACAAATGGGGAAAATATTCGAGAAGGGGAATTTTTATTTAAAAAATGATGGAATAAGTGGGGACTTATATGGTGGAAATAAAATCCGGAAACTGGAGTACCTTTTGGGAGATGTACTTCGAAAAAAGGCTAAAGAGATACTAACTTTTGGTGCAGCAGGATCAAACCATGCCTTAGCCACGGCAGTTTATGCAAATAAATACAACATACCCTGTACCGCCATGCTCATGGCGCAACCCAATGCTGATTATGTCCGACAAAATTTAAAATATAGTCATGTTGCATATTCTAAACTCCGCCACTATCATACAGAAAAAGCCATGTACATTCCTCTTGCGGTAAGAATGATAAAACGATTCGTTACCAATGGAAAATTCCCTTATATAATATGGCCAGGTGGTTCAGCACCTTTGGGGACCATTGGATATGTGAATGC
>JAAEKY010000771.1 GCA_024227235.1 Desulfobacteraceae bacterium
GGTTTCGAAGTATTGTGCTGCCGCAATAGTAGGGCACGAATGTTTATGCCAATGAAAATTGTAGGGCAATTATTTCAACAATAATATTCATAAGGAGCTTGTATTATTGGTACAAAAATAGTTGATTTTAAAGGAGAGTTAGATCCAATTGAATGACAACTTTAAAGTTGATTTATATTTATTATTAAAATAGCACCTGGTCTACTTTACTCATGACAATAATCATGTTATCTCTATTTTACTATGATTAACATCAAGCAAAGATATATTAAAAACCATATAGCCAATGATCTTAAAGACAGAATGGTTTTTATTGGTGGCCCAAGGCAGGTGGGTAAAACCACTTTGTCTCTAACCTTTTTGCAAAATCCCGTTGAAAGCCATCCTGCATATCTGAACTGGGACAATATCTTAATACGTTCTTCACTGTTAAAAGGAGAATTGCCGCCAAATGAAAAACAAATCATCATAGATGAAATACACAAATTTGCCAGATGGCGTAATCTTGTAAAGGGTTTTTATGATACCAATAAATCTGAAATATCATTTATTATTACAGGATCGGCAAGACTGGATTATTATTCAAAAGGCGGAGATTCTTTACAGGGGCGATACCACTACTATCGTTTGCACCCATTTTCCCTTACAGAACTGAATCCAAATCCTGATAAAAAAGATTTTGAGACTTTACTAAAATTTGGCGGATTTCCTGAACCATTATTAAAAGCAGAGGAAAAATTCTGGAGAAGATGGCAAAAAGAAAGGCTGCAGCGGGTTATTTATGAAGATATAAGAGACCTTGAAAATATAAAAGAGATCAGCCTGCTTGAATTGCTCGCTCAAGAGCTTCCAAATCGTGTAGGTTCACCTTTGTCTGTCAAAAATATAAAAGAAATGCTTCAAGTCGCCCATGAAACAGTAGAACGGTGGCTTACGATATTTGAAAGAATGTATTATTGTTTTAGGATTCCTCCATATGGCCCCTCAAAAGTACGGGCTGTTAAAAAGGAACAGAAGCTGTATTTATGGGATTGGTCGCTCTTGTCTGATAATGGGCCAAGATTTGAAAATTTTATTGCCTCACATCTTTTAAAGTACTGCAATTTTATCGAGGACACACAAGGCTTTTTCATGGAGCTTCGTTTCTTAAGGGACACTGATAAACGAGAGATTGATTTCGTTGTATTAAAAGAAGGTATCCCCCAATTTGCAGTGGAGTGTAAAACAGGAGAAAAAAGCATAAGCCCTGCTATTTTTTATTTCAAGGAAAGGACATCTATACCTATTTTTTATCAGGTACATCAGGGCACAAAAGATTATAAAAAAAATGGTGTAAGAGTCCTTCCTGTAGAAACTTTTTGTAAGGCGCTTAAACTCCCTTGAAAATACAGAAAATAAAAACCAACCCATACCCATGCAGGATATTTCTGCCCATGCAGACCAACACACGCTGATCTCTTGGGTAAACACAATGCCCGAACTACCAAAATAGACCTGTCTGGTACACAGTGAAACAAGGATCCGAAAGCTCTTTCTCAAGTATTTCGAATGACTCGACAAAACAAACCTCGTGCTATAATATGCAAAAAAATACATAAGCACGCTATCATAATATGGAAAAAATACTAATATCTCATACAGACCTTTGATTAACTCAGCCCAAAAAGCACCTGATTATTACAAAAATGAAATTAAACCTCAAGAAAACAACCGTATTCTTAATATAACCATTTAAAATCATTGAATATTCATCTTGTTTGTGTTGTAAAAAATGATAAATTAAAGCATAAATGAGGAAATCCTAAATGGCATTTAAAACAAAACAAAAAAATCTTACATTTTCTGATTTTGAGAAGTCACTGAAGGCTAAGAAAAATAGAAGCAAGGAGACTCTGAAAAATATGGAGCAAACAATTGCCTGGGATCCAATAGAAGAGACCTTTGATTAAGTCAGAACCAAAAACACATCAAAGTTACAGAATTGAAAAAAATACAATATAATTGAGTCAACCAACTAAAATAGTCGCAGGGCCAGTTATTGCAACACCATTTGGCAACCCAAGCGGTATGGAAATGATGACATTGATGGTAATGGGTATTTTCAGCCCGGTTGATGATGGATGGTATAGTGATTTTTGGAAATTTTAAATTGTAGTCAAGTCATATTGGAATAAAGGTTTTAAAAATGAATTTGCATATTCAGAAAAGAGTATTGGTAACAGGCGGTTCAGGATTTCTGGGTTCCCATCTTTGTGAAAAACTTTTATTAGAAGGCTGTTCAGTGATCTGCCTGGATAATTTCTTTTCAAGTTCAAAATCAAATATCCATCATCTGCTGACGAATCCTAATTTTGAAGTCATTCGGCATGACGTGACATTCCCGATATACATTGAGGTAGACGAAATATATAATCTGGCCTGTCCGGCATCCCCCATACATTATCAATTGGATCCAGTTCAAACCACCAAGACTTCAGTTCATGGTGCAATAAATATGCTGGGCCTTGCCAAAAGGCTGAAAGCCAGGATTTTTCAGGCGTCTACCTCGGAAGTTTATGGAGATCCGTTATGTCACCCGCAAAAAGAGACGTATTGGGGTAATGTAAATCCAATTGGTTCGCGATCCTGTTATGATGAAGGGAAAAGGTGTGCTGAGACACTTTTCTTTGACTATAACCGGCAACACAATCTATCCATTAAAGTTGTTAGAATATTTAATACATATGGCCCGAGAATGCATCCAAATGATGGCAGAGTGGTCTCCAATTTCATCGTCCAGGCATTGTCAAACAAACCGATCACCATTTATGGAGATGGAACTCAGAGCCGTTCGTTTTGTTATATCGACGATTTAACTTCTGCTTTTATTAAATTTATGGCCACACCCGCGAAATTGACAGGCCCGATGAATTTGGGTAATCCGGTAGAATTTACAATTATGGAACTGGCCGAAAAAATTATTAAATTGATCGGTTCCAAATCTGAATTGGTGTTTGAACAGTTACCCCAAGATGATCCGACTCAGCGTAGACCAGATATCAGTCTTGCAAAAAAATCACTGGACTGGGTACCTGCTATATCACTTGATGAGGGACTAGAAAAAACAATCTCATATTTTGATCATTTTCTTTCAGAATCCAGTGAATTAAATAATGATTGAAATAAAGTAATCCACCTTCTTAGAAGGTGGTTTTGCCTTTTACCCCCTAAAAGGGGGCTATGCTTGCCCGCTGAGAAGGCAAGCCGGTTATCCCCTATTTCATATTAAAAATTTAATTGTTCTTGTTGCTTTTCAAACTTTTCCAGGTATTTTACATATTTCCGAATCATCTCTGCATCCAACCCAACTGTATCCACACAATATCCTTTTGCCCAAAAGTGATTTCCCCAATACGGCCTTTTCTTCAAATCAGGAAATTGTTTAAACACTCTAATCGCGGCTCTACCTTTCAACGCTCCCATTAAATTTGATATTGATTGTTTCGGTGGTACCTTTATCAACAAATGGA
>JAAEKY010000772.1 GCA_024227235.1 Desulfobacteraceae bacterium
GCTTCTCATACCGGTTAAAAAAGATCAAACCCTTCTTGTTCCTGCAAAAGCTGTTATCCTTGTCGGCCAACTTGAGCTGGTCTATGTAAAAAAGGAAGATCATTGGCAATCGGTCTATATTAAAACCGGGAAAAAATTTAATGAAAAGATTGAAGTCCTTGCAGGGCTCGTTGGTAATGAAACAATAGGATATGAAGAATAAATGTCTGAAATAAGCGATTCAATTCTTACTAAAATAGTAAGAGGGTTTCTAACCTCACAGCTATCGATTATGTTTATCATTATCTCTTTGTGCCTGGGTGCATTCAGCATCTATATCACACCAAAAGAAGAAGATCCCCAGATCGTAGTTCCCATGGCAGATATCTATGTTCAAGCGCCAGGGGCAAGCCCCAAAGAGATAGAAAAGCTTGTGGCAACCCCTCTTGAAAAACTCTTATGGGAAATAGATGGGGTTGAATATGTCTACTCCATGTCCACAAGGGAAAAGGCGATTGTCACCGTCCGATTTTTTGTAGGAGAAGACAGGGAAAACTCCATTCTTAAACTTCACAACAAAATACAGATGAACCTGGACAGGGTCCCTCCCATCGTGACCAACTGGCTGATCAAACCGATTGAGATTGACGATGTCCCCATACTAAACCTTACACTCTATTCTGAGCAGTATAGTGATTATGAGCTTGCAAGAGTAGGAGAAGAATTGATTGCAAGACTTTCACAACTTGAAAATATTTCTCGCTCTTCTATTTATGGCGGTAGAAAAAGAGAAATCAGGGTGGAGCTCGACCCCATTCGAATGAAAGGGTTTAGTGTTTCAATAAAAGATGTTGAAAAAGCACTTCAAGGAGCAGATGTCTCTACCCAGGCTGGCTTCATTAATAAAAAGAACGCTCAAATCACTATTACCAGCAGCTCATTTTTAACATCAGTCGATCAAGTAAAGACCCTTGTTGTCTCTGGAAGGGATTCACAACCGGTCTATCTCGAAGATGTAGCAACCATTATTGACGGCCCAAAAGAGGCAGATGCTTATACAAGGATTGGGTTTTCCAATTTTTATAAAACAACGTATGGTATTCAACCAGACAAATCATTATCTTTTCCCAGTGTGACTCTTGCATTTTCCAAAAAGAAAGGAACAAATGCTGTCAATGTGACAAAGGATATCCTTAATAAAGTTGAAAAACTTAAAACAACGATCATTCCCGATGGCATGTATGTTGAAGTCACCCGTAATTATGGGCAAACCGCTAAGGAGAAGGTTAATGAATTGATAAAGTCTCTTGGATTCGCCATTGTTTCTGTTATTATTCTTCTGGCATTAACCCTGGGATGGCGTGAAGCATCTGTGGTTGCGATAGCAGTACCCATATCATTTTCTCTGGCGTTGTTTATGAATCTTCTTTTTGGATACACCATTAACCGGGTGACTTTGTTTGCCCTTATTCTCTCATTAGGACTGGTTGTGGATGATCCCATCACCAACGTTGAAAATATTCAACGACATATAAAAGAAAATGTTTTTGTGCCCCTGGAAGCCACCCTTTATGCTGTTCAAGAAGTGCTGCCACCGGTCATCATGTCTACGATTGCTATTATTGTCTGTTTTACGCCTTTATTCTTTATTACAGGCATGATGGGTCCATACATGGCTCCTATGGCGATAAATGTACCTTTAACCGTTACTTTTTCTACAGTATGTGCACTGACCATTGTTCCTTGGATTTCATATAAGCTTTTAAAAAATATTAAAAATAAACCTGCACAGAAAAAAAAATCTAATCCGATATTTGCCAGAATTTACAAGGCGATCCTGACACCGTTTCTTGAAAAAAAACACATGCGAATCGTATTGCTTTTTAGTGTCATTGTGCTTTTAATCGGATCATGTCTGCTCGTCGTCTTCAGGTTAGTCCCTTTAAAATTACTGCCTTTTGATAATAAAAATGAA
>JAAEKY010000773.1 GCA_024227235.1 Desulfobacteraceae bacterium
TCAATTACTATATCTACACTCCTTTTGGTAAAACCCTGCTTGCTGATGAAGCTGTCAGCAATGATTTTGAGTTTGTAGGGCAATTTGGGGTGCGCAATATGGGTAATGACTTAACCTATATGCGCAATCGTTTTTATATGCCATCAATGGGTAGATTTTACTCTGAAGATCCTATAGGGCTTGCTGGCGGGGATGTTAGTTTTTATCGGTATGTCCAAAATGATCCGGTTAATTGGATTGATCCGGAAGGGTTAGAGATGGGGTACCCTGATACCATCAGCGATGCTAGTGTTAGCGCCGCTAAAAATGGGTTCTCTGAGCTAAATGGGACGTTAGAGCAAAGGCAAAAGTATTACCAGCCGCAAATTAGAAACACAGTTAAAGCAGGAGCTTCTCAAATGAATGCTATTATCCAAATGCCATTTCCAGCAGGTAGTCCGGTTATATCAAAATTTATGTATGACCACTGGAAAAAAAGTAATCCAGATGGAAATTATATAGAATTCTACCTAGATAGTCTTAAAACCCCATACTCCGATCAATGTCAAAATTGAGATAGTAATAAATACGAAATATGTAATATACGTTATTAACTAAAATGGATAAAAATAAACATTTTACTCCTAAGGATATTTTAGGCGGGCTTTTTGTTATTTTGTTTTTGGTAGCTGCCGCATTTATTTTTATGGGCGTTTTTTCATTTGTATGGGATCAATTAAGATCTTTTTTAAGGTGGGTTGATAGCCCAATTTTGACCGTTATCTTCCTGACAGGAGTAGTCATTTTTGCAGGAATTTTCTTTTCATTTGTCAAAATTGCTGAACATGGTTTTAACATCAGGCGAGTTATAAGTAATCTTAAAAAATATTTTCGGAAAAATGAATAACTAGGGCATGGAAACCGGGGATAAACCACGTTTTAAATTCTATTCTAGCAACTTTGCTGTCGATACAGCAGTATTATGTAGCCATATACTCAAGCAAAACAATAAGGGACAGACCACGATTGAATTTAACCCTTAAAAATCAAGCGGTTAAAGTGTCCATCAACCTCCTCTTCTTTTCGCTTCAGCGACCAATTCAGTGATCCTGCTGGTACTGCCTTGGTGTTTTGAACACCATTCTAAACAGATCTATTTTTTACA
>JAAEKY010000774.1 GCA_024227235.1 Desulfobacteraceae bacterium
ATTCTGTAACTCTTCGGTTATTACAAAAGACTCTATTGCCGCAGGGTTCCAACCTTTTTGGCCATACCCCACAAGATTCATTGTATCAATATTCAGCTCGTTTAGCTTTAAAATTGCCTGCCATTCATTTTGAGCGCTGAGTACAGGAGGTTTTCTGAGTTGCAGAAGATTTTTAAGTATTTTTTTCCAGCCAACTCCAGAGTGAAATTTTCCAAAGAAATTTTTTTTATCATACTTAAAGCAGAGAGTCCTTCGACCATCTTTTTCGCGGAAAATTTTTCCCTGGACATTGAAAAGCTTTTTAAACCCGGCTTCTTTAATTTTGAAATATTGTTTCCAGTCTTCTGGTAATACAACCATGGGATCATTCATGATAAAACCTTCTCAATAATATCCACTGCTTTTTCAGATCGGCTGAAAACATCTGTTTTCTCAATATATTGTTTTGCATTTTTTTGCCATATTTCATCTTTAATAGATGTAAGCATAAAAAGCAGATCCTTATTAAGTGTTTCCTGCAAAAAAGGGGAGGGGACTACTTTGCCTGCATTGGCAGAAGTAACATGGTGGCTGTAACCGCAAATATCAGTTGTGATAACAGGGATGTTTGCCACAAGAGCTTCAACAATTACTGTACCAGTATTTTCAATTGAAGCCGGATGCAAAAAAAGATCTGAAGCCATGAGAAGGTGTGGCACGTCTCTTCGTGCACCTATAAAATTTACTTGCTCTGAAATATTTAGTTTTTTTGCAAGACGGATGTATTTCCCAGGTTTATCAATGCCAACTATTAGTAATATTGTTTCAGAAGATATCTCTTTGGGCAAAGCTGCAAGAGCTCTGATAGCTCTTTCAACCCCTTTAATTTTAAATACTGTGCAGACCATCAGGATAATTTTTTTTGTTTCATCTATGTTAAGTTCTTTTCTTTTTTCAGCACGAATTTCATATTTATTTGAAGGGGGAATACATTTTTTAGAAATACCTGGGGGTAAAATATGAAACCTTTCTTCAGAAGTATCATAAAAATTCATGAAAAACTTTTTTTCTTTGTCTGTTAAGAGCAGTATCTCAGTTTTTGAGTTTTTTTCATAAACAGCTTTTTCCAATGCCATAAAAGTGTGATAACGGTTTGATATTCGGTGCAGCATACTGCGGTTTTGCATTTTAGCAGCATATGAACCATCGGCAGCATAATATATATCAAGTCCTGGTATTCTGTTAAATCCCACAACAGCATCATAGTTTTTTTCTTTTACAATCTGGGCAACCTTATTTCCAAAGGATTTGTATTTGCCATGATTTGATAATCCTGAAACCGGTACCAGTGTCACTTGTAACCCCTCAGGTTTTTCACCGTTCCATGTAATAGTATATGCATGAACTTTATGGCCTCGATCCATGCAGATATTTGCAATCTGTAAAAAATCACCTTGAAGTCCACCAAAGGGAAAATATTTAAATAAACAGAAAGCTAAATTTAATTTTTTACTCATAATAACTCTTTACAAGCCTTTATTACTTTTTCAGCAGAAATTTGCATACAGGTCTCTGTATTATTAGGGCATTGATTGCTTCCATGCCTTCTGCATGGTTTGCATTCAAGGGTATCATCTTCAACAATTCTTGAATTAACATTCTGCCATGGTCCAAACCCAAATTCTGGTGAAGTAGAAAAAAAAATTACCACAGTAGGGATTTTAAATGCAGATGCCATATGCAAGGACATGCTGTCATTACACACAAG
>JAAEKY010000775.1 GCA_024227235.1 Desulfobacteraceae bacterium
AGAATCCTGTTAGCTCACAACCCCGATACCGTGGACACCCAATTCAAAACGCCTTTGTCTCTCGTCCTGAGTGGACATACCCACGGTGGGCAGGTATCTTTGCCGCTTTACGGGCCGCCGGTGCTGCCAGTTAAAAATAAAAGGTATTCAAGCGGATTGATAAAAACCGATAAAGCGGCAATGTTTATTAGCAAAGGTATAGGTTGGGCCATTTATCCTGTACGGTTTAATTGCTACCCGGAAATTGCCGTTCTTGAATTGACCCAAATGAAACCAATAATATGATTGTATTGATTTTATTTGGGCTTCTATCAGGCCTGTTTTTCAGTTCCACATTCATTCTGAACCGGATTATGAGTTTAGAAGGCGGGCACTGGGTATGGTCGGCCTGCCTTCGGTATGCATATATGATCCTGCTTTTAATAGTATCGCTGCCACTCTTTCAAGGTATCAAAGCCCCAGGGCGTGTATTACGACTCTTTTTAAAGAACTGGATATTTTGGATAATCACCGGCAGTATCGGTTTCGGCGGGTTTTATTCGCTATTGTGTTTTAGTGCCGATCATGCGCCGGGGTGGGTTATTGCTACAACTTGGCAGCTCACAATTATCGCATCGCTCGTTGTTTTAATTTGTTTTGGAAGGTCATTTCCAAGGGACAGCTTATAAACACAGCATTGGTTGCACTTTTTTCCGGAATTTTCGCAACAAGCCTTTTCCTGTATGCCCGCAACAAATCAACAAAAGCAAGCGAGTTGGCCGCTGTGGATGCCACTCAATCAAGTGAGGTTATTTTTGCCATGATAGGCGAAATCTTGATTCTTAATTCCCCTTTGCCCAACGGTATTGCTCTTACAGGAATTTTTCTGGTTTTTTCAGGGTTGGTGTTATTTATTCGTTTTCAAGAAGCTGCAAATTAGTTTTTTTTGTCATAAAATATTGGAGAAACCCGTCTTCTTAAATATAGAAACCCGATTTGTTTATACAAATTGGACAACTGGATCGTTCATATTATAAAAAAACATTGCATTAATGTAAAAAACATATTATAGATATAACGGTTTAAAAATTGACAGGTAAGCAGCTGTTAATATAGAGATATATTTGGTTTATAAGAGCGAAGGGGCTCGTTTCGTTTTACAGACATCAAGCGTCAATATTTCTATGAAATACGCTGTGGGTTTGTCCTTTTTTGCGGTTATTCAGCTGAATGGAGACCTCTTTCGGTAATACAGTTCCCTATAGAGGTTCCGAGTGAGCTTTCAACTTTAAGGGCATCACGGATTTAGTCCGCGATGGGAAAGGAAAAGATTGTGATTGACAAAAACCTACAAGAAGAAAAGAATCAAAAGGTTACATTGAAAAGCAAAAAAGCATATGAAAAACCAACGATGGAAGAGCACGAACCCCTGGAAGAATCAACTGCATATGTATATTACTATTATGTATGGTAATAATTGATAGATTATTATCGCCAGTTGATGTTTATCGTTATAAGGTGTAATTTTAGTTCAACTCGTATTGTAAACAGAACTGCTTTCACTCTACAGTGAAAGTGGTTTTGTTTTTTATTATGGGCGTTAATTACTTGTTATATTTTGGAATCTTGTTCTGGAGTAATTTTTTCATTGTATTCAGCCGTTTTTGCGGCGTTACAAAGACAATTCGGGTAATTGAAGTGTTCGTCCGAATTCTGCCGCTTAAAGAAAAATCTTTTTGTGACATTTCCGAGAAAGCCGAATCGCTGTACCAGCGCACCCCCTTCCTCTTTTTTGCTAAAAAACAGAAGTGCCTTATCAGGGGATTTTTACTTTTTTTCTTTGGCAAGAGAATGGGACTTGACATGTGCCTCAGATTCGGCTGCCAGTGGGAAAATAATATATTAAAAACCCATTGTTGGATTCTTGAAAATAATATCGTCCGTTTTGAAGTTGATGAAGTCATAAAAGAATATGATACATTGGTTGATTATACGTAAGGAGGCATAAAATGGCATATGAATTGTCAAAAGAATATTTGTGGAAAGAAGTTAAAGAACGCGTGGTGGTTCTTCATTTTGATTCGGGAAAATATTATTCATTAAACACAACCGGCAGCTTGATATGGAAAAGTCTGATCGAAAATATTTCACGGGATGAAATCGTCAACCAGGTTTGTCTTGAATTCGATATTGACCGCCAGACGGCAGAAAATGACACTGAAGAAATAATTAATGATTTTTTATCAAAGAAATTCATTAAAAAAGTATAGCCTCACTTTTTTCCTTGAAATGCCGGGTACAAAATGCTGCGTATCGCTTTTTTCGGTATAGAAACCAGGATTCTTGATCAATTGAGACACTGCCGTGTTGATCTTGCAGGTGCCTATCTTCCACCTGCTCCATACTGGATCCGTAAACGATGGCCCTCTCTGTCAAAATTTCCCCGGATAGTAAAAAAATTTTTCGGAACCGTCGCTGCATACGGTTATTTCTCAGATTTCCTTGAAGAGAATAAAATCCCTGCTTTGAAAAGCCCTGATGTTAATTCTAAAAAATTCAAGGAAATATTTTCCCGATTAAACCCGGATTTGGCAATTGTATCAAATTTCGGCCAAATTATCGGAGCATCATTATTAAGAATTCCCAAATACGGATTCATTAACATGCA
>JAAEKY010000776.1 GCA_024227235.1 Desulfobacteraceae bacterium
ATCTTTTCAAATTTTATATGGATGATCTTTTTGCCGGACTTGATACGCAAATAATCCCCATGCCTTTTGAAAAAATCATGCCGGCTGTTCTTGAAAAAGAGGCAGACCTTGGTGTGATTATCCATGAAGGACGGTTTGTTTATCAGGCGATGGGACTTGAATTAAAAGCTGATCTTGGCCAATGGTGGGAAGATAAAACCGCTTTACCCATTCCCTTAGGATGCATTGCCATTAAACGGGATATCGACCCTGTTGTCGCCTGCGACATTCAAAATTTGATCAGACAAAGCATTGACCACGCCTTTTTACATCCATCTATGGGGTATGATTATATTCAAGCGAATGCTCAGGAAATAGATGAAGATGTGATTCAACAGCATATCCAGCTGTATGTTAATGATTTTTCAAAGGACATTGGAATTGATGGAGAAGCCGCTATCACCACCTTCTTTGAAAAAGCCTGGGATTCTGGATTAATTAAAAAATCAAACACTTCTTTGTTTGCCTGCTGATATGATTAATAAAAAGAATATACACATCGATTTTATTGGCGATATCACAAAAACTATTCTTGATTTTGATATGCTTGAAAAAGGGGATGCGGTATTGACTGCTGTATCCGGTGGTCCGGATTCTGTTGCGCTGGTATTGTCTTTGTTGGCTATTCATAAAAAATATGACCTAAAAATTGGCATTGCCCACATGAACCATATGCTTCGGGGAGAAGAATCTCAAAGAGATGAAACGTTTACAAAAGCACTTGCTAAGGAATTAAGCCTGCCATTTTATGGTGAACAAATTGATGTAAAAGAGTATGCCGATACGCATCGACTATCGCTTGAAGAAGCTGGCAGAGAGGTCAGATATCACTTTTTAAACCAGATAGCCAAAAATCATGATTATACAAAAATTGCCACGGGTCATAATAAAAATGATAATGCCGAGCTGGTATTGATGAATCTGTTAAGAGGGTCAGGCCCTAAAGGACTTTCCGGGATACCGCCTGTGCGGAACAAAAAATATATAAGACCCTTGATCCAGATGCCGAAAGATAAAATTATTAATTTTTTAAAGGCTGCAAAACGACCCTATATGTTTGATTCTTCAAATACAGATACAACATTTTTACGAAACAAAATCAGACATACACTTGTTCCTCAGCTACAGTCTGAGTACAACCCTGAAATCATCGATTCACTGGACAGGCTCAGCCATATTTTAAAACTTGAAGACGACTATCTTAACAAAGAAACAAAAAAACAATTTACATACTGTTTGATCGAATCAGATCACACGCATGTTTTATTATCAAAATCTAAATTAGAAAGCTTTCCGACAGCACTCCTATATCGAGTCATCAGGAAGGCGATTAAACAGGTTAAAACAGATTTAAAACGCATTTCATATGCACATATGAATGATATTGTTGAATTTTGCTTTGATAACCCTACCGGGCTAAGCATAGATCTACCCGGCCAAATAAGGGTTTACAAAATCAAGGATACGATTCTTATCCAAAAAGAGAATAAACCGTTAAGAGTAATTGAAAAAAAAGAGAAGCAATTAAGGCAGATGGCAAA
>JAAEKY010000777.1 GCA_024227235.1 Desulfobacteraceae bacterium
AATTTTTAAAAATTGATTTCAATATCTTTTGTAAAAATAATTTTAATTTATTAAATGAATAAAATTTATGCAATTGGTGATTATTGGAACTGTGTAAAAAATGTAATATTTTTAGGAAAAAGACGTATTAATCTTAGGAAAACTTTTTCCCAATGATTTTGTCCATTGTTAAAACCTGTATTCCATTATATAGAAAGCCACATACCAAAAATTAATCAAGACGAAATTACGGTTAATGTTAAAGATAAAAATTAACAGTGACAATATTGGAATTCCAATCAAAATCCCAACGCGTCTTTTTTTTTGTTATAAAGGGCATCATTTTTTTGCAATATTCTTTTTAACAAAGGCTCAATTTTAGACAGCTATTCAACACCATTCCCGGCCATTGCGCACAGCTTGTTGTCTATAAGGGTTAGTGACGGATTCATACTGCCGGTAATCTGCTGTAGCCATTTTTTGTACTCAGGATTGGTTTCAATACTTTTTTCATAAATTCTTTTAAAAAAAACAAATGCCAGGTGGGATCCGAAACCGGCAGCCATGTGAAAACCGTATTCATAGTCCCCATGTGGATTTTTGTTTAAATTTAGTCCTTTGAAATCCTCTGGAATATGGGTAAGGTTTGCAATTGGCGGAGCCTGACCTTTTTGCATGGATTTTATTAGGACAGCATCCTCAATACCAGCACCCAGGGTATGACCCGTAAAGCCTTTTGTATTTGAAATTACCACTTTATCATAATTTTCTGGGAAACTTGTCTTTAATGCCAGGACTTCAGCATCAGCACTGCCCCCTTTGGCAGGGGTATAGGTCTCATGGGACATCAAAAGAAGCCGGGAGGTATAATCATCCTTTTCAAGAGTGTACATTTTTTCAATTTTGGCCAAAAAAATCTTCATTTCATTTGCAAGATGTGAGACATCGATATTCAGGGCATGAAAAGCACTGTTTGCAAGATGAGTTCCCATTAACTGTGCCTGGCCGTTCAGACCTCTTAGCTTGACGCAGGATTCTTTTTCCAGAATTATAGAAACTGCGCCGCTTCCCAGGATGGTTCCATTCCTGTTTTCATCAAACGGTTTTGCTGCTTCGGCAACTGTTTTTTTAACAGACCCTGCTCCGAATGCCAGAAAAGAAGTCCCAATCCACTGATTATGGGCCGGAGAAGTCGGTGTCTCACCGCCAATAATAATCACTCGGTCACACCGCCCGTTTCGTATCCAGTCTTCACCCACAGCAATGGCCTCAGTTGTTGAGGCACATGCGCCATTCACATTTAAATTCGGTCCTTTTGCCTTAATGAGCTGAGCAAAATGGGCTGCCCCCAGAGGGCAAAAGTTTAAAATAAAATTCCGGTCAAATTTATAGCTTTTAAACTCTTTTCTTTTTTCTCTGATTTTAAAAAACCATGAGGTGATCTGTTGCTTAACCTCCTGATTTTTAACAATTTCCATTAAATGGTAGTACACTTTTTCAAATTCTTCATACGGTTTAATATAAAATTTATGACAAAAATATTTTGTTATTTCATCGATAATCGTTTCACTATTAGAAAAAACAGAGGATAAAATAATACCTGTCGAACCCTGCATCTCTTTTGGAAGCACGTAGCCATCCGGTATCTTACCACCCGTTGATGTCTTTCTATACTGAAGTACCAATGGGATATTGGCATCTTTCAATGCTTCAATGCCAGCACCAATAGCCAGTGACATGGCAAGATCATATTTGTACTTTATTCCATAGTCATCATTCAGATCGAAATATCCAAGCTGGCCGGCAAGCTGGATAACATCTTCCGTGCTCGTAATCTCAACAAATCTAGCATTTCCATCAGGCTCTTTTAACAATCTGATCACATTTTTATCTGCCATTTTCTTCTTTTCCCGGAAAGACAGAGGCTCGATCATATTGGTACCAGCAATAATAGTTTCAAAATTAGAAGAGGCAAATACCTTTTTACCCGTTCCCGGAAGGCCAACAGCCACTCCAGGTATTAAAATATTCCCCGGATAGAAACTGAATCTATTCATAGATTGGGCATCAAAGGTCTTTTCTGAATACTCTTTACCTTTAGCCCTTATATTTTTTATGGGTTGTGTAACACTGATCGTTTGCTTAAAAATTTTCCCGATTGATTCAAGGTGTTTTAAAAGCGTTCTATAGGATTCATTCTCCCCTTGTTCAGGGTCAGCAGAAGCAAAGGCCTTGTAATTGACTATATTAATTTGTTTCAAAAGGTTGATTAATATTTTGCCTGGACCGATTTCAACAAAATGTGTTTTGCCCGACTTATACACCCCTTCTACACTTTTAATAAATTCAATTGGAGAAATCACCTGGTTTGTTAAAAGTCTCTTTACAGCATTGATATCATTTGGATAAGCTTCTCCTGTAATATTTGAAATGATGCAGGAACAATCTTTGTCAATAAAATTTAAATCCTCAATATATGATTCAAGACCTTTTGCAGCGGAATCACAAAACAGGGTGTGAAAAGCACCAGAAGTGGGAAGTATGCTACATGAAGATTCTTTTAATTCTAAAAAATTTAAAAATCGATCCATATCTGATTTTTGTCCTGAAACAATGGTCTGATTTTCACTGTTTTTGCAAGCGATATAAATATCATCAATACAGGATTCTATGATTAATTCTCGGGTTTCCCCATTATTTTTATCAACCTTCACCATGCTTCCATTTACTTCATTGGAAACTGTTTTCATTAGATCAGATCGATTTAATATCAGACAAAAAGCATCATCAAAATTTAATATCCCATTGCAATACAATGCTGTATATTCACCGACTCCATGACCGATGTAATAATCCGGGTCCAGTCCCCTCTGCTTAAGATCAAAATAAATAGCAGAAGAAGAAAGAAAAACCGCTGCTTGAGCATTCTCGATCAAATGGAGACTCTCATCATCTTCAAACATCATACTGAGTAGAGAATATCCCCGCACGCCCTGAAAAATTTCTTCTCCTCTGTCCATTATGGATCGAATGTTACTATTCGACTGGTAAAGCGATTTCATCATGCCTTTTTTCTGCCCACCTTGATCAGAAAGAAGTACAACAACCCTTTGCCTTTCTGCTGTTTTTACATGAAGTGTATTATGATTTAAGTTCCCGGTTTTCAAACTTAATCCCTTTTTAAATCTGATAGTAATGAATTAATCTTAAAAAATACAGCCGGCTCCTCTCAATTAAAATACAATATTTGTTTAGTACACCCGCCCGGCAGTGTCAAATTTTATCACCTTTTGACCCGAGAACTTTATTACCCAGAATTGCTCGATTTTTCTATCATTGCTTGACAAGTTATCCTTTTTTTTATTATAAAAACAACATATTGTGTCTCTTAAAACTTCACTTGGAAAAAAGAAATCATGAGTACCTATACCATTTTAGTTGTCGATGATGAAAATCTAATGCTGGAACTTATTTCAAAGACACTGCGTCCTGCCGGTTATGAGATACTTACGGCAAGCAGTGCTGAAGAAGGTATAGCGTTGATTGATGTAAATAATGTGGACCTGATCATCAGCGATCATAAGATGCCAGGAATGACCGGTATTAAATTTTTACAGTATATTCGAATCACCTATCCCGAAATCCTCACAATCTTGTTAACTGGATACGCTAATCTTGAGACTGCCATGGATGCGATCAATTCTGCGGGGGTGTATAAGTTTATGACCAAACCACTTAACCTTAAGGAATTGATAACTATAGTTAAACGGGCATTTGAAGTAAAGGATCTTATCAAAGAAAAAAATCTACTTATTAATAAAGTCAAATCTTATGAATCTCGTTTGAATGAGTTGGAAAAGGAGTATCCTGGAATCACACACGTCACCCGGGATAAAAATGGGAATATTGTATCAGACTTATAAAACAAAGACCTTTAACTCTTCATATCCTTTATTTTCTATTATACTTTTCTAAAAAATCAGGCTCTTTTTCAATAAAAATTCGAGTGATCATGGTACCAATTGTAATCCCGTTTGTTCCGGTGGCTGTGATTTCATGTTCTCCAATTGAGAGGCGGGTGGCTATTTTTTTTCCTTTTCCAAGTTCACCGTCAACACTGCTTGTCCAAATAATTTCTTCAGAGAAATCACCTTTAATAGATAAGGCGACACCTTCAAGTTGAATGGGTAAATCAGATGTATAAAAATATTGGCCATATCTGGGTGTCCGGATAAACACTTCAGTTGAGTCATCTCCCTCAATATCAATATCTTTAGAAAGTTCCATATATTCTTTTAAGTGTATTTTTGGAATAAATGATAGTTTTTTCTTTAAAGATAGCAATCGAATTTCTTTTTTAATTTCAAGAATATCTTTATAATCTGATTTTCCATATTTATTGAATATCTTTATAATTTCAATGGCCTTTTCATATTCTTCTGCTTGAAATAACTTTTGAACCTGGCTATATTGGTCATCAATCTTTGCAATAAATTCATGTTTAATTCTCTGTTTTTCGAATACTTCGGATCGTTTCTTTATGGCATCAGATCTAAAATCAACAATCAGTTTAAAAACCAAATTAAATAAAACAAAGAAAAAAATAGCCAAAATAATGACAACCTGAATCGTATACCTTGCTTTCTTTGAAGCCATAGCCTTAATTTTTACTCCTTAATTAATTCCTCAAGTCCTGTATTTTAATGAATAAGATGCCATCCGTAAAGACTTATTTTCACAGATATATTTTGGTATTATTTACTATAAACATTCAAAATTTGGGCAAAAAAAAAATAGATATTTGAATGATAGCAGTTGCCAAAAAAATTTACCCATTCAGCCGGTGGTTGAAGAGGGTGTACTTTTCAAGTATCTGTATCGCAAGTTTATCAAAAAGGAGTATTTAATCGTAACGGTTATAGCTTGTAATTTTACATAATAATTTGTAAAAATATATTATGAAAGATACAAAGGATATCAGAGATCAGACATATCTATCTGGAAGTGAAGTACAAAATCTAAATTTTATAAAAGAGTCCGAAAGCTACATGTTTCGTAAATATTACCGATCTGGTTTACGGTCTCACATTTTTGAAGTTCTTTTAATTAAAGATGTTCATAAAGAAAGCCAGGGAGAAATCATAGACGGCATTCGATTATTTCCTAGAGCCAAACCCAAAAAAATATTTCGAATATTGAGAAGCAGGTTTGAAAGCAAAGACACCATTTTCAATGAAATAAAAAAATATAATATCTTATTAAATGCATTGGGACCGGATCTTATTGCTCAATCTCAAGAGTTCGTTGTTGAGTATACAGGAACGGGAACACGTCAAATTGTCCTTTGCGGGCTTCAAGAATATGTTGAAGGAGAAATCTTAGATCCATGGAGAATTTTTGATGAAAACTATTTAACGAATATATATCAATCCACACCTCAAAGGGAGTCCAATCATTGCAAATTGGCCCAAACAGCCAAAAAGAATATAGCAACATTTGTAAAAAAAATTCATATAATGATCAAGGAGACAGGCTATATTCCTGATCTTGCCGGTAACGGCAACCTGATCTTGACACCAGATGGGGGGCTGAAACTGGTTGATATTAACAATATAGTTGAAATTAAGCTTGATAACAAAATTCTTATTGATGACAAAGGATACCCTTCCTGTGATGTATCCATTGATGTTTTATCAATTCTTGAGCGGGACATTCTTCAAAAAGATATTCATATAGATGACCCAATTTACAAAGTGTTTCTAACCCCAAAAAGGAAAAAAAGAGTAAAGGCTCTTGAAAAAAAGTTTTACAATTCGTTGAGTTGATGTCTCATCCAGATAGAACAAAATGCCATCTCTATCACCGTAGCCGCAAGTTTGCTCCACCAGACAAATGACACACCCCAATCAAAAAAAACGGGGAGTGTAAATACGGCAATGACAAATAATGCATTATCAAGCAAAGCACCTATCAATGAGGGATATGTTTTTCCTATACCTTGAAAAACTGCCGAAACAGTTAAAATTGTACCCACCGCTATATTGGCAAGAGATACTATTTTAAGATAGATCACACCATAATGGATAACTTGAGGGTCCTGGCTGAAAACCTGGATTAAAACTTGAGGGAACATCCAGCAAATAACAGTACCTGACAGCATGAGTATTGAACTGATTCGCCACCCCATCCAGAATGTTGAAATCACCCGATCATTATTTTTTGCCCCAAAATTCTGACCGACCATTGCAGCCATTGCTTCGGCAATCGCTACAGAGGGAAGATAAATGGCCTGTACGATACGAAATCCTATGCCCAGAGAAGCCAGTGCCGATGTCCCATATGGACTGACCACTCGATAGGTAATCAAAAGGTTGATGGTTATTAAGAAATACGCCAGGCCGGAAGGCAAGCCGATGGCAAGACTTTGCTTAATAATAGGCAGATCTAATTTCCAGGGGCCGTTTAAATGAATATGCTGTTTTTTTATAAACACAAGATAGATATAAATCAGCACACCATATACCTGAGAAATCAAAGATGCAAGCGCGGCCCCTTTTACCCCTAACGCTGGAAATCCCATAAGCCCAAAAATTAACACCGGGTCTAAAATAATATTTAAGACAAGGGACTGAAGCATGATTAACATGGTTGTTTTCGTATCACCCATCCCCCGGTAACATGAGCCAAAAACATGTAATAAGAGTAAGAACAAAAGAGATATCGAGTAAATTTGAAAATAATCTACCCCCCATTTAAGGGCTAACCCTTTGCCACCAAAAAAACTGATATAGGGGTGTGCAAACAAAAAACCGATCGTGGCAGCAATAATACCGGTAAAAAGGCTGAGGACAAGACTTTGCTTAAACACCTGTTTTGCTCGACTATACTCATTTGCACCAAATGCCTGGGCAATCAGTGACATGGCACCGGTTCCAATAATAAAAGACAGGCCTAAATGCAGAAAAAAGGCATTACCTGATATAGATAATGCCGCAACAGCATCTGGTCCCAGGCGGCCCACAAAATACAGATCTGTCATCAGGTACAATGTAAACAAAAGCATACCAAATAAAATAGGCGTGGTAAGCTTAAATAACTGCTTTGAAATTGGTCCAGCTGTCAGATCTAAACTATTTGTCATTCATTTTTCCCAAAGAGTTCAATGCACTCGCAACCCCACTCCAATATTGCCATAAAAAGACATGACAGCGATCAATAAAAATAGTATTTAAGTGATATTGGATTCTTCTTGGGCTTCATCAACATCAATATGATCTACCCCTTTTTCAGGCGTAGTTCCAATATATGTCTGAGCAATGTTTGCAGAATATAAAACAATTTGTTTCATCAAATCCATTAGCTCCATATGGATTTCAGTTGTTTCAATAGAATCTTCTTTTTTCAATATAATACGTTTCAGATGTCTTGCTCGGTATTTTGACTCAAGATCTAGATATTTCCTTTCTTTTTTCATGATTAGAAACGCAATTTTTGGATTTGTCTCTTGAAACGCCTCTTTTAAAAGCCGTATTTGTTTTGATACCTTGCTGTGATAAATAAGCAGTTCTTCTTTACCCTCGTTAGAAAAATCATAGTGAAGATTTTTTTTCTTGGCAATCAACGGCATCATATTTCTATGAATAATGTCCCCCATACTTTCAATATCTTTTACAATAGAGACCATTCCAAAAACTTCTTCAGCCTGTTCCTCGGTAATATTTCCCTGAGCGATATTTGTAAGATAAGCACTTAATTTTTTTTCCAGATAGTCTATTTTTTTTTCACGCAGATCAAGTCCCTCTTTTAGTGTCAGGTCTGGATGAAACTCATCTCTTTTTGGAATTTCTCGAAGCAAATAATCCACATCATCATCCTTTCCCTTTTGCCTGGATATATGTGCCTCATCCGAGAGAAAAGGAATAATGATTGCATTGAGCATTCTGCCGATAAGTTTTGCCATTCGAGACATTTCTGCACGTGCCAGATCAATGGCCAAAGGCGGGGTTTTAAGCATAGAATCTTCTATATAATGGGCCACGATCTCCTGGCTTTTGGGTGTTTCTTTTTCAGGTAAAATTTTATAAATAATTTTTGAAAAAATATTTATAAATGGGAGAAAAAACAATCCAAGGCTTACATTGAATATGGTATGTGCATTGGCAAGCTGTCTTGCAGTGCCAGAACCAAAATTTTGCGCCAAAGCTCTAATGATTTCTGCAAATTGGGGGATCCAAAAAATAAACAAGCCCACACCGGCTAGTTTAAACAAGACATGCGCAATAGCAACTCTTTTAGCTTCTCTTGATGCGCCAATGCCTGCAAGCGCTGCTGTAACACACGTGCCAATATTTGCACCAAGAATCACTGGGATACCCGCCTCAAGTGTGATGAGACCTTGTTGAGCCAGGACAATGAGCACACCGGTTGTCGCGCTACTGCTCTGAACAATAGCTGTAAAAGCCGCACCAATCAAAATTCCCATTAAGGGAGTTTCCAAATCCTTCATCAGGTCAATAAAGACAGGATATGTTCTAAGCGGCTTCATCACATCGCTCATCAATTTCATTCCGAAAAATAGAATTCCAAACCCTAAAACAATGTCCCCAATCGATTTTATTTTCTCTGTTTTACCCATAAACCTTAAAACAAAACCAATAGCTACCATTAAAAGTGCGTAATCTGTAAGTTTGAATGCGATCATTTGGGCAGTGATGGTTGTGCCGATGTCTGCACCTAATATAACACCCATAGACTGAACCAAATTAAGAAGGCCTGCCTGGACAAAGCTGACAAGCATAACAGTTGTCGCACTGCTGGACTGAATCACCATGGTAACAAACGCGCCGACTATCAATGCGATGATACGATTTTTTGTTAAAGACGCAAGAATAGACCGCATTTTATTACCAGCAGTGCGTTTCATGCCAATGCTCATCTTATCCATGCCGTACAAAAAGAATGCCAGGCCTCCTGCAATTCCAATGAAAATCTGAGTCCACGAAAAATCTTGAGGATTAGCTGTTCCAGCAGCCATTACAAAGGTGGATGGTAAAAACCATAACATTGAGATTACAATACAAATTTTTAATACGAGTTTAGAAGAATTCATTTTTGCCATTTTAAAATTATTTTACCACCATTGGAATAATTGTTATTTAAGATCTTAAATAACAATATTAGAACCAAAATGAATTTAAGTCTATAGTAAATTAAACAGCTGATAGCCCAGATATTTCACGAAATATTTATGTACTCTGAATAAGCATACCTGTAAGATAAGTACATGTGATAGTCAAACACTCCAAATCAAGATAAGTATTTGCATCCTCGTGGTACAAGAATATCGCTTTAGCAGGCAGAAGGTCGTCCTTATCATTAAAATTAAAAATAATAGGAATTCTGTGAAGTGCTCGGAACCTGATACTCAGATCATAGGATGATGTTTCCATAATAACGCCACCCAATGTCACACATTGAGTTTTGAGCTTTTCAAGGCGCCCTGAAAAAGTAGTTTCTATAATTTTGCCTGTATTTTGAGTAAAACTTGAAAATAAGGGGCCGGCATCTGCAAACTCTCTAAAGGTAACCAATTTATTTGATCTATCAGAAATTTTTTCCGGACACATCAATAAGTATCTACAAAAAACCGATTTTACAGATTGCGTAAGCTCGCCTCCAGCACTATCAATAAAATCTATTCCATTAAATGTAATCCGCTGGTTAAAAAAATCGAAAATAAGTGTTTGGTTTTGAGTTTGAATACCTAATATCTCAACTTTTTTAGCTAAATGGCTGTCTTTGACAAATGCTTTGCACTCATTGAATATTTTATCAAATGACTTTGAATTTTTCATATCATATCATTTGTTTTTTAACTCGGTAAGCTTTGCCAGCAACACATCATATTCATCTTCATAATCAAGAAGGTCCATCATGACCGGGGGCTTTGTAGAATGTGCCGGAAGTCGAGCCTTTGTCTCCTTGATAAGAATCTCAAGCGTTGCCATTCTCTTTTGTATGTCATTAATTTCATCCGGCATATTAGTATTTTACTCCTGCTGCCTTAACAAACTCAGCGCTATGGGAATGACATGGAGTAACACCATATACCATTCCACAAGACGGGCACTCAGACTCCATAAATTCCATTTGAAAACGACTATCACAATTCGTGCAGTTTATTTCTAGTACAGTAGCCATTGGATTTTTATT
Source organism: Desulfobacteraceae bacterium (assembly GCA_024227235.1). Lineage (GTDB taxonomy): Bacteria > Desulfobacterota > Desulfobacteria > Desulfobacterales > Desulfobacteraceae > Desulfobacula. Next base: position 10,192 of record JAAEKY010000777.1, read on the forward strand.
AAACCCCATCATTCTAATTTTATCAATGATTTGTTTACCTGATTCGAAAGCACCAGAACATCCGTCATGCATTGTTTATTCCTCCTTTATTTATCTTGAATAATGTTTAATAATTATCAGAAAAATAAATAAATCAAATTGACCTAAATCAAGAAAAAGTATCTTTTTAAAAAAAATTCTATATTGAAGATTTCCCCATTCACCCGATGGTTAAAGTGGGTGTGCGTTTCACTAAATTTTAACGGACGTCGCGTCCATGAAAAGCTTAAAACAGGCAATTACGGCGTCCTGCCAAAATGCTTATTTAACGCCATTCAAACCATCACCGTTTCAACCATCTGTATCGCAGCCTTATCAAAAAGAAATATTTAATGGCAATGGTTATAGGTCTGGAACAAATCAAAATAATATAGTATGTTTTTTCTTTTAAAATTACATCTTAATGAAGAGGTCATATGGATACATATTACAAACCAGAAGATCTATTAAAATTTGAAGGAATCGGAAAGGATGCACCGGATCTGGCCAAAAAATTTTTTGACTATTATGGATCTGTTTTTAGTGAAGGAGAGCTTTCTGAGAGGGAAAAATCTTTGATTGCGCTAGCAGTGGCCCATACTGTCCAGTGCCCTTATTGTATTGATGCCTATACCAAATCCTGCCTTGAAAAAGGATCAAATCTAACTGAAATGACGGAAGCCCTTCATGTGGCAACCGCTATAAAGGGAGGGGCTTCTCTGGTACACGGTGTTCAGATGAGAAACATTGCTGAGAAACTCTCTATGTAACAGGGTATAAAAATGGTTGCCAATATTCCATCTTTTTCACAAACCCTTGAACAACATGGGTTAGTCATAAAAAGAAAGCAGACTCAGATCCTCCAGATTAATATGGGTCTGTTGTGCAACCAGGCCTGTAAGCATTGCCATCTTACTGCTGGGCCTGACAAAAAAGAGATTATGGATATCAAAACGGTTAACCACGTACTCGAGTTCCAAAAAAAAGGCTGCTTTAAGGTTGTTGATATTACAGGAGGGGCTCCAGAAATGAATCCAAATCTGGTATACCTTATTGAAAATATTTCCAACATCTCAGAATCGGTGATGCTCCGATCTAATCTTAGTGCTCTTTTTGAGTTTAAAGATGATCGCCTGATAAATGTTTTAAAAAGAAATCATGTCACCATTGTTTCTTCTTTTCCGTCACTAAATTCCTCTCAAACTGATTCCCAAAGAGGGAAAGGGGTCTTTGACAAAAGTATTCAAGCACTCATCATGTTGAATCAACACGGGTTTGGTCAAAAAGGTACTGGATTGGTACTGAACCTTGTCTCTAATCCATCAGGAGCATATTTACCATCTTCCCAAACTGCAACAGAAAAAAGATACAGAAAAATCTTATATAAAAAATGGGGCATTGTTTTTAATCATGCGTTTTCATTTGCCAATATGCCCCTTGGAAGATTTGAAAGCTGGCTGCAACGATCTGATAATTATACTCATTATATGGTTGAGCTGCATAAACATTTTAATCCTTGCACACTTGACAATCTTATGTGCAGAAATCTAATTTCTGTTTCCTGGGATGGTTTTTTGTTTGATTGTGATTTTAATTTGGCAGCAGACATTTATAAAGGGAACAAAAAAAAACACATTAGTCAGTTAGCGTCCTGTTCATTTGAAAATGATAAAATCGCGCTTGATAATCATTGTTATGCCTGCGCTGCAGGTAGTGGATTTACTTGAGGCGGGACTATCATTTCCTGAGTTCAGGAAATTTCAACCCATAATTTCATATTCAAAAACCATTTGTTACCATTGCCATGAAATATTTCTTTTTGATACGGCTGTGATATCTCTTTAATCATGGTCTGAATGGATAAATCTTTCTGGAAAATGGTCTAATCATTGTATGGCGAATTGGAGAGAAATCAATTGACAATTAGACGCCAACAGATACATAAAACAGGTATCTATCCTGTATTGATAATTAAAAATTTGAGGGAAAAAATAAACTTCAATAAAAGAACTGTGTTATTGTCCATTACCACGGTTTTATGTATGTTGTTTGGATTTTTTCAATTGTATTTGCCAAAGGTGCTGAAGGTCATAATGAGCCAGCGCCAGGTTCAAACGATAATTATCATAGAGTTTTAATATTTTCCTTGAATATAAAAAAAAAATCCTATATATGAAACCCCATCATGAAAAATTTATAAAGACATATCACTTTATTTCCTTTTAATTTGAAGATTCATTCTGGCATGATTACCGCATTTTGAAATCAATTCTATTGCCTCTAAATCTGTTAATTCCCGCCAGGGAATCATCATAACTAAACAATAAAATATATACCGCCAAACATACTGTGGAATTAATCCTTTCACCGTTATTTAAGGAGAAGCATAATGTTAAATGTTAAAAACATCATGAACCTTTGTGTAAAACCAACCCTTTATCAAAAAGGGACTGCTGTCATGTGGACAGATCCATATATTTCCAAACAACTATTGGATGTTCATATAAATCCAGATCTTGATCTTGCAAGCAGAAAAAAGAAAACAATTGAAAAGACAGTTAAATGGATACTGAACAAGGCAGGAAAGAGCAAGCTGAATATTCTGGATCTGGGGTGCGGTCCTGGTTTATATTCACAATTACTGGCAAAAAAAGGACATCAAGTTACAGGGGTTGATTTTTCGAAAAACTCCATAATACACGCAACAAAAACAGCAAAAGAGAACAATCTTGATATTGAGTATCGACAACAAAATTACCTTGATCTTGAAGATCAGGGGAAATATGATTTGGTAATACTGATTTTTACAGACTTTGGAGTACTCGTTCCCGATGATAGAGCCGTCCTGTTATCCAATATTCATAGGGCGCTGAAACCAGGGGGAAGTTTCCTTTTTGACGTATTGAATGAGAATTGGCCGGCTCAAAAATCAGTAGATAAAACATGGGAAATATCTGAAAAGGATTTTTGGAGAGAAAAACCATACCTGCTTCTTTCAGATACAATTTCCTATCCTGAAAACAAGGTGATTTTATCTCAGCATTGCGTCATTGACGAGGATAACTGTAAAATTTACAGGTTTTGGACCCACTTTTTTTCTCACGTAGATCTGACAGAAATTTTATTAAAAAAAGAGTTCGGACAAATTGAATTTTATGAAAATATTTTGCCGGATAGTGAGATCTGTAGCGGTCATCATGTGACGTTTTGCACAGCAATAAAAAATACTTAAACAGATAAGATGGTAGATTACATACCCCTTTTTAACTGGAAGGGGTATGGTTTTCAATACCTCTATACATTTTAAGAAACTAAAAATTTTATGGATGATAAAAGAAATAATACAACTCATCAAATTGAGTAATATTTTACCTATAACCCTTTAGATTTCATCCTCAAAAGCACCTTTTCCCTCAACAAATTTTTCCCTATTATCACATCTTTTATTTCAGGATCGATATGATTGTTCTAAAAAAATAGATTAATTTCAAGTATCTATCTCAAGATAAACTATTTTCTTCTGTTCAATTTAAAACCAAAAAATTGTATGAAATAATTTACACATTTTGTGTAATTTATTTCTCAATTTTACAGTGACACAAGGTTTGAAATTCCATGACTTTAATAGTGGCTGTTATCATACAGCCAAATATGGTTGATAACAGCCATCTTAGAAACCCAGTTTTGGTGACACTAAAAATCAGATGATTTTTAGCTAATATTATTAAAAATAATATTAAAATCAGACGGTTTGCAAATTATTGATAAAATTAAAAATTGGTGAAAACCATGTTTAAAATAGACAACCCTTCCTCCAAAAACAAGGTTCATACCTTTTTCAATTTCTCATCTCTATCACCACCACCCATGGTATAAAATTTGCATTAAACACTGTTAAATTTAAAAAAATTATTGTTAAAGCGATGTTTTTTCTAACCAATCTTATTAAGAGGGAAAAGATGGATTCGCATATTTTGTTTTCATTCAAAAGACAAAAAAAGTTAGCTCAAAGCAGTACAAAGCTAAATCAGCATAGTAAATATCTGTTTATATTGATGTTATTATTAATAAGCTTTTTAACACCCAATCTCTTTGCTGCAACAACATCAGGCACTTTATCAGGAGACGAAACCTGGTCTGGTACGATCAGTATTACCGGAGATGTTACAGTTCCATTTGGTAAAAAATTAACAATTGAACCTGGGACCACTGTAATTTTTCCAGCGGATAGCGATGATACCACTGGTGGAAAGGATACTTCCCTATCTGAATTAATCATATACGGATCTCTGGTTGCCGTGGGTGATCCTGATGCCGTTCCAGTAGAATCAGGCCGTATTGTATTCAAGTCTGATTCTGCAACACCTAACAGTGGTGACTGGGGAGGCATTCAAGTCGAATGGAATATCGGGTTTAAAACATTTGATTTACAGTATTGTGATATTTCTCACACCTCTGAAGGTATTAATTTTATAGTCATTGACGGAGATCAAGGGGCCACCATTTCCAATTGTTCTCTCAATAGCACAACCGGTTATGGTATCTATGTTAAAAATATCGGCACCGGGATTTTATCTTTAGCAACAGAAAATAATCTGTTTTCTGACATCGGCACTACTGCTGTCTATGTCTTTTCTGATACTGCATCAAGCACCTTGACCGGAACCATCAGCTATAACCAGATCACCTCTCCCGGTGGACACGGTATTGTATTCTATGCCAATAATACTGGCCAGATCTCAGGTCTTACAATGGATCACAACACCATTACCAATGCTGGCAGCTATGGTATATACGGACTGATCCGTGCGCTGGCC
>JAAEKY010000778.1 GCA_024227235.1 Desulfobacteraceae bacterium
ACGAAATACCGTAAAACTGAATATCCAGGCTTATAAATTACAATCTCTGGGGCTGTTCCTATACCAAAAGAAAAGTTGCGATTGATTTTGAACTTGCCATTTCTATCTGTTTTTACAATTTCAAGATCATGAAAATCACTACTCCCGCCAGCTAAATTTAGTATCTGCCAATAACGAGTTGTCTCGAATATACATATTACATATGCGTCTACTACAGGTATTTTTTTATCCGAGTATAGGACTATCCCTTTTAAAGGTGGGTGGTGATCTATTATGAAAGATTTAAAAAATAATACAAAAATTCCTGATGCAACCAATAGCGCAACTAGTAGAGTTAAAATATGAAGTTTTTTTGTCTGTAGGAGCACTGTATTAGTCATATCTAGAGACCTTTGCACGAACCCCCAATTTTTTTTCCTTGGGTAACACTTAGCTCTTCGCTTTATTTGTTAACTTTACAAGCAAATTATTAGTTAACCCATTGAAATTATATTATATTTATGCTATATTCCATCTATAAAAATCAACTCTCAGGAGGACTCATGGCATATAAAAAAATCGAAGATAATTTTTCCTTTGCTGACATTGCTATCAATAAAAATGCAGATCGAAATCGTTCTTTGTTATTCTTACGCAAAGTGGCCAACACCATTGACTGGAAACCTGTTGAAACTCTTCTTATGAAACATTACCAAATAGGAAAATCCAAAAAAGGGGAAAGAGCCTATTCTCCATTGCTTTTGTTTAAATGCCTTCTGTTGCAAAACTGGTTTCAAATCAAATCTGATCCCGAACTTGAAAACTTGATCTGTGATCGCCTTTCTTTCAGAGACTTCCTTAAACTCCCCATGGACTATCCCTCTCCTGACCATAGCACTTTTTCCCGTTTTAGAAAGCACCTGTCCAAAGAAGCTATGATAAAAATTAACAGCGAGATCCTTAAACAATTTCATTGTCATGGAATTATTATTAATAAAGGTGTTGCAGTGGATGCCAGATTGGTTAAATCGGCAAGCAGGCCTATTTCCAAAAAGCAGATCAAAGGACTTAAAGCCCATCTTGATACTCCGGAAAGCAAATTGGATAAAAACGGCAATCTTAAAAAGTTTTCCCGTGATTTTGAATCGGATTGGACCATTAAAAATGACAAACCTCATTATGGTTTTAAAGAACATACATCTGTTGATACTGAAAACGGCTTTATTCTTTCGACAACCCTGAGCCCTTCCTCTCATAATGATTCCAAGTATCTTCCCTATGCTGTGGTTTATAGTATGCATGCTGGTAAAATTAAAATAGCCTATGCCGATAAAGGATATGCAGGTGCTCCAAATCGAGAATTTCTTGCATTAAATAATATCCAGGACGGCATCATGCGTAAGGACAATATCAATGCAAAGTTAACTGACTTTGAAATTAAACGAAATAAAGCCATTTCAAAATACCGATATATAGTAGAGCAATATTTTGGCATCAGCCATCTGCATGACAAAGGGAATAAAGCCCGATTCCCAACGATGATTAAAAATACCATTGATATAATGTTCCGACAATTTGCATTTAATCTAAAAAAGGGGGCTAAAATATTAGAAGTTCTCCCGGTGTAGTTGGATGACTGCGCCCGGTGATAAAAAACCGGGCATAAGGCCTCAATTTGAGGCAACATTTGACTGATTATTGGCCAAATGTTCTTTAAAAGTGGCTCTTTTGAGTCCTGAATCTGAAAAATTTTATCCATAATGTTAAAATCAAAGGTGTGGGTTAATCTCGCAAAGCTCTCATCTAATAACCTTCTAAATAAAACACCAATTGTAAAGCGATTAAAAATTGTGAACAGAAAATCAGTATCAACGATTAGGATTTATGTAACGAG
>JAAEKY010000779.1 GCA_024227235.1 Desulfobacteraceae bacterium
CGTTTTTTAAGCTTTTGGGAGATTTTTCGCTTGCGTTTTGCCAATTTTTTGGTGATATTTCGTTTCACTCGAAATGTCTCCTTTCATGTGTCTTTATGTTTTGTGGAGAAACAATAATACACTGAAATGGCGGGCATTTCGAGTTTTATTTTACTTCTTTTACATTTTAATTGCACTTCATTAAGGGTTAGAGGCTTTAAGAACGTCGTTTCTGACATTCATAAACAGTTCAAAAAGGCTTAAACCAGGGGTCCTAATGTGATTCAGCAATTTGGATGTATAAAGACCATTACGACCGGTACCATCAGCTGCAAGGGACCCTGGTTTTGTCGCAAAGGCCAGATATGATCCTTTAGGAGCATCCATCAAAGCTAAACCTTTTGAAATACTTCGATAGCTTCGAAAAGGATTATCTCTGCAAGCATCTAAAATGATGATATTTAGATCATTATTAGCCTCTTCCATTGCAGAAAGAACATATGACACTTTAAGACATTGATCTTCAGCATCATATTTTTCTTGGATATTTGTATCCAACGGGACCATATAGTTATGCACATCAATTTGTACTCCATGTCCGGCGTTGAAAAAAAGGCCAACACCCCCTTTTTTAATTTTATTTCCAAACAACCTAACCGCCTTTCGCATTTCAGATCGATTTTGATTTGTTTTCAAAATAACTTCAAACCCGCAATCTTGGAGAGCGCTACCGATATCATTAGCATCATTTGAGGGGTTTTTTTAATGGTGAGCTTTTATAATCACTATTACCAATGACCAGGGCGGTGCGATTAGCCACAAGGGCATTAATAAATGAACAAAGGATCAGTGAAGCAATAAGTAATAGGATTAGGTTAACGCGTATTCCCATGGATTGATGCCCTTTGTTGGGGTTTAAAAGCTAAGGGTTCGCGCAAAAATAAAATCACATTTTCAAGGGTGCTAAAGTGTAATTCCATTGGGGCAATTTTTTGTCCGTTTTAATCACCAATTTCTTCATTTGTTTGTTACTACAGGATAAGATCGTGGATCGCTTCGCTCTCACGATCTATCCTTATTCGTTAGACACTCTTTCACCGATTTCATACTTTTTTCTTACAAAATGAGCTTTGA
>JAAEKY010000780.1 GCA_024227235.1 Desulfobacteraceae bacterium
GGTCTTATTCGGTTTTTCTTTTCAATTCTTTCAAACATTGAAACAATTTCTCTGTTCGCTCTGTCACCTATAGAGTGGATCATAACACTCAGACCTGCTTTTTCTGCTTTTAATATCGTATCTTCAATATCATTAATTGAAGTTAATGGCATACCATATTCTTCATCAACATATTTCTCTAACATCCAGGCAGTTCTTGCCCCCATTCCACCATCAGCGAAAATTTTAAGATGACCAATTTTTAATCTGTCGTCTCCAGCCCCGGTTTTCATTCCTGCATTGATTGCCATATCTGTTTTCTCGCCAGGCAAAGAAACATGGCACCTTATATTAAGCTTGCCTTGTCCCTTAAGGCCTTGCCATGCCCTTAATGAACTGTCCCCATCAAGCCCGCCCATTAGCCGTATATCATGAATCGTTGTAATCCCAAGTTTGTGAAGCTCTGAAATTCTTTTTTCCATATTTGACATAACTTCATTGTCATTGATTACAGGCAAGATATCTTTAATAAGATTTAAGGCAAGCTCTCTTAAAATTCCTGTAGGTTCTCCTTTTAAGTCTCTTGCAATTATGCCTTCAGGAGGATCGGGAGTATTTGCATCTATCTTGGCAAGATCAAGAGCATAAGAATTTGCTACACCGATATGAAGATCACATCTCCATATACAAGCAGGATGATCAGGTAATACTTTATCCAGATCGTGCCTGTCAGGCATTTTGATTTCAGACCAGTCTGTTTCATTAAATCCGTTGCCTAAAATCCATTCTCCATTTTTAACTTGTTTTGCTTTTAATTTGAGAGCATGAAGCATCTCTTCAAATGATAAAGCTTTTGAAAGATCAACATAATCAAAATTTTTGGACCACTCATAAAAGTGGATATGGGAATCAGTAAAACCTGGTAATACTAATTTGCCATTAAGATCTATTTTTTGAGCTTCATTTGCTGCCTCATCAATTATCTCTTTATTTGATCCAACTTGAACAA
>JAAEKY010000781.1 GCA_024227235.1 Desulfobacteraceae bacterium
ATATTTAGGAAGGGTAATAAAATAGAATAAATAATTTGATTTTTTTATTTTTTTTTGCAAAAAATAAAGTTTACACTGATTGTAATTATCCGTGCGATATATTATAACAAAGTTAATTTTTAAAGAATTGACTAAAATATAACGCTATTGGCTAATTTGTTTTAAGATTCTTAAGTAAAATATGAGAAAATATCTGTCAGTGGTACTGGGAACCAGGGATGACTTTATTTTATCAAAAAGGAGATAAGGACCTATGAAAAGAGTAAAAAAAATTTCAATTATAATTTTAGCTGGTATATTATTAGTAGCAATGAGCCAACCGATTCTGGCCAGTAAAGGAAAAGTAAACATTAATACAGCAACTAAAAAAGAACTCGTGGTACTTAAGCATGTCGGTGACAAGACTGCAGATAAAATTATTGAATATCGCAAAGCTCACCCATTTCAAAAGGCAGAAGATATAATGAATGTAAAAGGGATAGGGCAAAAAGTTTTTGATGCCAATAAAGATCTTATTGTAGTTAAAGATTAATATAAAATATAAATAATGACTTATCCCTGATTCTCGTTTTTTAAAAGCAATATCTTGATATAAAGTATTTTTGTATTATTATGTAAGACCATGCTGTGATGAGCAGCATGGTCTTTTTGTTTGAACAATTGGAGATAAAGGAGATCTGACTATTGGAAGTTTCAAAGATATATTCTAAAATTTCATTTCGGGTAATTACTGTATTCGGAGTGTTGTTTATTGCCTGTATCACTACAGGTTTCTTTTTTGGTATTGATTGGTTTTTAGCTAATTTTTCAAGAGGCTCTGGTGAGGACGTCGTTGCAAAAAATCTATCATGGCTTGTTCAACAATTTGAACTCGCATTCGATAATTTATACGAGTTAATATTACCGGTTACTGCAAGTGTTGTTTTAATATTTGGATTTTTTTTGTGGTTGATTTTGAAAAGTTCAATGTCTTCTGTTTTTAAACAGTTCGAATCTAATGAAGACAGTGGTCAAAAATCTGCTACAAAGAAAAAAGATTTCATTGATCAGAAGATAGAACAGGATCGGAAAAGACGATTGTTTTTACATAGTTTCTCTTTTCTACAACGAGAAGGCCGGCTTTTAGATTTCTTTGAAGAAGATTTAAGTTTATATGATGATGAACAGATTGGTGCTGCAGTCCGAAGTATTCAAGAAGATTGCAAAAAAGCCGTTAAAAAATATATTGATCCCAAACCTGTAATAGAAAATGAGGAAGGGGATATGGTGAGTGTTGAAGAAGGCTTTGATCTTGATTCAATCAAACTTATAGGAAATGTTTCTGGTAAGCCCCCATTTGAGGGGGTTTTGAAACACCGAGGCTGGAAAGCAGGAAAAAAAGAGATCCCAAAACTTTCAGATATTCAGGATGCCACTATTATTATCCCGGCTGAAGTTGAGATACAATAGGTTAAGACAATAGTTTTTAGGAGTTGCTTTGGATTATATAGATAAGCAATATGTTATTGGTATTGATTTGGGGACAACAAATTCTGCTGTTTCATATGTAGATATAGCAAAATTAAAAGAAGATTCCTCAAAAAATAATATTTTTGAGAAGAAACAATACCTCAAAATTTTTAATATTCCGCAGTTGACCGGGCATGGCGAATTTACAAAAATTCCAGGGCTCCCTTCTTTTTTATATATTCCAGGTGAATATGATATTTCCAATGAAGTGCTCAAACATCCATGGAAAAAGAGAGAAGATCTTTTTGCAGGAAGTTTTGCACGGGATCATGGATCAAAGATACCCTCCCGGCTTGTATCCTCAGCAAAAAGCTGGTTGTGCAATCTTCAAACAGACAGGAAAGCAAAAATTTTACCCTGGGGATCTGAAGGATTTGAAAAGGTCTCGCCTGTTACGGCAACAGCAGAATACTTATTGCATATAAAAAGTGCCTGGAATTATTTTGTAAAAGATGAAGATAAATTTTTAGAGAATCAATTTGTTGTTATCACCGTTCCTGCATCTTTTAATGAAGAAGCAAGAGACCTTACTATGGAAGCTGTAAAAATGGCCGGTTTTGGCCCTTCAGTTACACTCCTTGAGGAGCCGCTTGCTGCATTCTATTCATGGTTAATTCACAATGAGGCTAATTGGCAGCAATTTGTAAATATAGATGACCTGATTTTAGTCTGCGATGTGGGCGGTGGAACCACCGACTTAAGTTTGATCAGTCTTAAACAATCGGACGAGGAGGGCACACCAAGATTTGAAAGAATCGCTGTTGGGGAACATTTAATCCTTGGCGGTGATAATATTGATCTGGAACTGGCAAAAGTAGTTGAATCAAAATTCAAAGCAAAAGCCAATCTGACATCTGATAAGTGGAAAACTTTGATTCACAGATGCAGGGAGGCTAAAGAACAAATCCTTGAAAAGGGAGAAACTTCTATAAGAATAACTATAAAAGGTGAAGGTCGATCATTAATTTCTGGGACACTTGCTGCTGATTTGACTCAAAAAGAAGTTGAAACTATCCTTGTAAATAAATATTTTCCTGATGTAGAATCTGATAGTTTACATAGTCTTGAATCGGGCAAGGAAATTACTGATTTCGGCCTCCCGTTTGAAAGAGAATCTGCAGTTACCAAGCATATTATTGGGTTCCTGGAAAAACATAGAGATGATGTTAAAAAACATCTTTTAAAAGAACCATTACCGGATTTGATTTTATTTAATGGGGGGACGCTTAAACCAGAACTGGTCCAAAAAAGGATCATACAAGCAATAAAAAAATGGTTTGGAGCTACACCGGCAGGTATTCCAAAAATACTTGAGAATAAAACTCCTGAACTGGCAGTCGGTATTGGTGCTTCCTACTATGGTCTTGTGAAACAAGGCCAAGGCGTTCGTGTGGGCAGTGGAAGCCCAAGGAGTTATTATTTAGGGGTTTCTGTCAAAAAAGATAAAAATCCAAAAGCAGTATGTCTGGTTGAACGGGGATTGGATGAGGGCTCTGTGATTGACCTTTCTCAAATGAAATATGAAGTCAGAGCAAATGAACCAGTGGGCTTTGATATCTATAGCTCAAGCTATCGGTCAGGAGATATGGCAGGTGATATTATTGGAATCGATGATTCGATGACGCCCATGACGCCCATACAAACCATAATTAAATTTGGGAAAAAGTCAGAAAAAAAAATGATCCCCGTGACAATTGGTGCGGAGTATACAGAAATGGGAACACTTTCCATGTATTGTCATTCTGGAGTGAGTGATCATAAATGGAAACTCCAGTTTCAACTTAGAGATCAACAACAACTTGGGCAAATAGTTGAAACTCAAGTTTATGAGGATGCTTTGATTTCTCAAGCATGTGAGCGAATAGATCATGTCTTCAATACATGTAAAGAACCCAGTCAGGAACTAAAAGGAATTACCAAGTTTATCGAAAAGGTAGTCGCACAAAAAAAAGGGGCCTGGCCTTTAACATTTTTACGGTGTGTCGCAGACAAACTAATAGGGTTGCAGGATACACGAAAGCATTCTTTTGAACATGAGGAAAGATGGCTTAACTTGATCGGTTTCTGTATGAGGCCCGGGTTTGGGGATGCATTTGATGAGGACCGTGTAAGGAAATTATGGAAAATTTATTTATCGGGTTTGGTGTTTGAAAAATCTAAGCAAAACAGACTTGAATGGTGGATTTTTTTGCGTAGGATCGGTGCGGGGCTTAAAGCAGGTCAGCAAAGACAATTTTTTCAGGATATTTCATCTCTTTTGTTAAAAGTAAAGAATACAAAGGTTCGTATATCGCCACAAGAGCAAATTGAGTTGTGGATGGCTGCTGGAAATATGGAAAGGTTATTGGTTAAAGATAAAATTGTGCTTGCAAAAGTGCTAATACCTCAATTAAAACCTGGTAAAAACCAGTCCAATTTGTTGTGGACATTGTCTCGTTTAGGCGCAAGAGAATTGTTATATGGGTCAATCGATAGAATTGTACCGCCAAAAGAAGTTGTTAAGTGGATAAATCGGGTTATGAGAATTGCATGGAAGAAAAATGATCCTGTAGATAATCTTATTGTGCAACTCTCACGGAAAACCAATGACAGAACAAGGGATATCGATCAAGAAAGCAAGTCCAAAATTATTGATTGGCTCAGTTTAAGGGACACAAAAGAGATCAATATAAAAATAATTAATGAAAAACAGGATATAGCGCTTAAAGAAAAAAATATTCAGTTCGGAGAAAAGTTACCAGCCGGACTTATCCTGAAAGGTTAAAAAATAATTCTATTTTAATCAAGAAAGTGTTTGACAATATCAAGAAAATCATATATATTTTGTAAGTTCTTCTTAAGGAGGAGCTTGTAAGTTTGATCTTTGAAAATTGGTCAGTGAGAAATTTTGAAGCGGGTCTTAAAACAAGACCTAAAAGAGTTTAAGTAAGTAAAGGATTATAACTGGAGAGTTTGATCCTGGCTCAGAATGAACGCTGGCG
>JAAEKY010000782.1 GCA_024227235.1 Desulfobacteraceae bacterium
AGAGGCTTATGACTACTATCGGACGGCCAGGGGATTAGTTCCAAACTGGGGGGAAAATAAGATGGTCGTTTTTAGTATGGATACCCGCAGAAGTTATGATATTACAGATCAAATTGAACTTCTATCACCAACCCCCTATTTAGCGATTGCAGGCACAAAAGCACTGACATTCGGCTTGAGTGAGACCGCTTATAAGAGAGCAAATGAACCAAAAGAGCTTTTTAAAATAGAAGGTGCGACCCATGTGGATCTATATGATATTGATGAGTATGTAGATCAAGCTGTTGACAAGCTTAACATGTTTTACACCAAATCTATTAACTAGTTGTTGAGTGCCACGACATCGTTCGCACTTAGGGTTCGCGTAAAAATAAGTTCGAAATTTTAAGTGTTGAGGCACCCGGCTGGCAAGGCGTGAAAGTGTATGCATATCATGTATATACCGGGCTTTCGTAACGCAGCCAGGCGAGATGGAACGGTGCTTAAAATGTGAACCTGTTTTTGCGCGCGCCCAGATTATCTTCCTGAATCGGTTGGCGCCTGGAGCAGACCTGAATTTTCTAAAATAGTCGATTCCACCAATATTTTCTAATAATTGATCAATCATCCCGACGTGATAGACTCCCGCCTATAATTTTCTTGCGATTAAAATTAAATATTTATATTCTGTGCCGCATGCTACTCGGACGATGGATAAAACTACTGTGATGGTTTAGAAACGGTTATGACTGCAAATACACTGTATATAGGTCTTTTAATTGCAACACTTGCTCAAAGCACCCTGCTTATTGCAGCTTTGCTATGTAACAAAAACAGTAATAAGCTATCGAATTACTTGTTGATCGGAATAATTGCTCTATTCTCATACTATATGCTGATTAAGATTTTGTGTGGTACCGATCTTATTTTCCATTACCTGCATTTTGCTCAGACCTATAGGCCCCTTCCCTTCTTGATATGGGCGCTCTTGTACTTTTATATCAAAGCGATGACAAATCCTGACTTTCGGTTTCAGTTGAAAGACAGCATACACCTGATTCCTTTTTTGTTATATACTTTACTCTTACTACCTTTTTTTCTTAGCGGCCCCTCGGTAAAGATTGAAGCTGCATCCACCCCGCTACCGCCACACTATTTTTTCGCGGTTTTATTACAAACCACCCTGTTGTTTTTCTATCTCATACAATCACACAAGATTTTGCGTGATCATCGGCGGCGCATTCAAGAAATATTCGCAAATACTGAAAAAGTGAAACTGGTATGGCTTGAGTATTTGCTGGCGGCGTTTGGAATCATCTGGCTGGTGGCGTTTATAATCTTTCTTTCAGGGATCAGATATAAGACCGATTTCGTGATACCACCCGCTCTGTTGTGTTTAGCTATTTATGGCATCGGATTTTACGCTTTGAAACAACCCGAAATCTTTAAAAATATCAAAATTGATACCTTCCACATCGAACCGGAAAACAAACTTACTAACCCCTCGGTCACAAACTTCGGAAAAAGATCTCAAAGTGCTGAACAGCTAAAAAACCCAAAGCGATACCCCAAATATGAATATTCAATGTTAACCCAGCAGGATCTTTCATCATATAGACAGAAGTTGATAAAATATCTGGAACATGACAAACCCTATTTGAGTAATGATTTAAAATTGCAGGATATTGCAGACTATTTGGAGTTGCCCTCTTATCAGTTATCACAGGTCATCAATACGGAATTGAACTGTAACTTTTACACCTTGATTAACAGCTACCGAATCGATGAAGCCAAACGACATCTCATAAATCCTGCCAAACAACATTTGGCGATTCTTGAAATTGCCTATGAAGTCGGTTTCAATTCCAAATCGGCTTTTAACACGTCCTTTAAAAAAAGCACCGACACGACACCTTCACAGTACAAGATAGCACAGTCGAGCAGATCAATTACAGCCTAATGTCCCTACCCTGCGGGGATTCCGTTTTTTTGATTGTTACCTAACTACCCGCATTCTTTCTGTAATCCCACGACACTCTTTTTTTTAAACGGAAAAAATCCCGTTATCTGGTTCTGTTTTATTGAGCAGGACGACAAACCGCCCCCCTATAACTATGTTAATCGGTAATCACAATGGAAGAAAATGTATGACCAGAAGAAATCTGATAGAATTAACCGGATCGGCCCTTATCTGCAATCGAAAGGAAAATACCATGAAGGAAATCAAAACAATCTTACTGATGTTGGCTGTAACCCTGTTTGTGTCCACAGGTTGTACAATGAAAACGAAACAATTTGCAAAACAAGACACGCATCGAATTAAACTCTTTATGGAACTGCCGACGGAGTACAATACTCCGGATGGAGCGGCTTTAGACAATGAGGGAAATATCATCCTGTCCATTCCTAATTTTAACAACGACGCCCTGTTAAAAGACGGAAAGATCAGCACGCCATCTCCTCCTGTGATGGCAAAAATCAATCAGAGTAATGATATCTCAACCTGGTTTAAATTTAAAAAAGAGGATATGCATCATGAAACAGGCAGAATTGGTCCCATGGACGCAGCCTTTGGGCCGGATGGTAATCTATATGTTGCTGATATGCAGATCTTCTGGAATGGCGATCATAAATCAAGACTTTTGAGAATCAATATCGAGAATGGGAAACCGGTGGATATGGATGTGGTGGTTGAAGGGTTTATTGTCGCAAATGGTGTGGTTTGGAAAGGAAATACCTTATTTGTGTCGGAAACCATTCTCCAACATATGCCGAAAGCAAAAGAAGGTGAACCAAAACCAAAACTTTTGAGTGGGGTCTATGGATTTAAGCTTGATGAAATGCAGGCAGGCACTATTCAGTTGATACCTTACGATCAAAACAACCAAGACCCACGCCTTGTCGTAAAATTTGAATCCAGTGGAAGAGTTGGATTTGGAGCGGATGGGGTTACCATTGATGGAGAAGGGAATTTGTACACTTCCATCATTGAGGATGGCGTTATTTATAAAACAACACTGGATGAGCGCAACAAATCGGTACAAACCGTGCTTTTTGCTCAAGATGGGAATATGGATTCTGCAGATGGAATTGTTTGGAATGAGGCAGACAATAAAATCTATGTGGCCGATTTTTTAGGGAACGGCGTTCATTCAGTTGATATGAATGGGAAGGTCCAAACTTTACATAAAAATGGTGATACCAATGGAGCCAATGGGTTGCTGGATGAACCTTGTGAGGTGATCGTGCGAGGTAAAGAGTTAATCATTGTGAATATGGATATGCCTTTCGAAAATTCTCATTTGGTCAATACTGAAATCGATAGGCCGTATACTTTGTCTGTCATTCAATTATCTCAATAATTGCATAACAAATACATGCAGATGGATTTCTTGGGCGGTCCTTTGCGCCGCCCAAGAAACCATTTATACTATTGGGGCAACAATCAATTTAATTGGCGGTTTTTGTGAAAAAAGCGTTATTAATCAACGCGCATCAATTTTATGAAGGTTTGGCGAAGGTAAGCGTTTGAACTACGGTACTTAGTTTCTCTGTGCTCTGTAATAAAAATAAGTTTGCAATTGTAAGTGGTGAGGCGCAGGTAACGATGTGTACGATGCCCGGCCTCCGGCGAGAAAGGCACGGTGCCCGACAATATTGCCAAACCGGAATGGGAAGTATAAATTTGTATCTCCCCCGCATCGAAGAGGGCGGAATTTACTGAGTAATTGAGCAAAAAGCGCAAAGAAAGGCAGCCCAGGCCTGAACCGGACACATAACCGGAAAAAATTCTGGTGTTATGAGAAGTTACATAAAAAAGACTATACTATTTGTTGTCTGTATCGCCGCTATTGTCTCTATCGCATCATTTACCCCCGTACAAATAAAAGACCAAACATACGGCCCCGCCATTATGGACTTTTGTTGAGAAAAACGACTTCAGCGATAAAGGCGTTGTTTTATTCAACACTTTTAATAGCCGCTTCAAAATCGAGGAGATAGATAAATTCCGCGGGGAGATAGAAAAAAAAGGGGGCAAATTAGTCGATCATATTTTCATAAGACGAGGTCGTGTATACTGTCAAAAAAGTGGAGAACAATTG
>JAAEKY010000783.1 GCA_024227235.1 Desulfobacteraceae bacterium
CAAATAAGCCTTGCATCTTCAGACCAGATTAGAGAGTGGTCTCATGGTGAAATCAAAAAACCGGAAACAATAAACTACAGAACTTTCAAACCAGAAAGAGATGGGCTCTTCTGTGCAAAAGTATTTGGCCCCACAAAGGATTATGAATGTAATTGTGGTAAATACAAACGCATGAAACATCGGGGTGTTGTCTGTGAAAAATGTGGTGTTGAAGTCATTCAATCTAAAGTGCGACGAGAGAGAATGGCGCATATTGAATTGGCATCTCCTGTGTCTCATATCTGGTTTCTGAAAAGTCTTCCCAGTAAGATAGGAAATGTTCTTGATTTAACACTAAAGAATCTTGAGAAAATTTTATATTTTGATTCCTATATTGTCATTGACCCTAAAGAAACAGGTCTCAAAAAACTTCAGCTTTTGTCTGATGATCAATATTATGAGGCGCAAGACGCGTTTGGTGATGAGTTTGAAGCAGGAATTGGCGCAGAAGCTATCTTAAAATTGTTGGAAGAGATTGATCTTCAAGAGGTCCATGATTTCTTAAAAGAAGAGATCCAAATGACCAAATCTGTTGCTAAGCAACAGAAGATGTCCAAACGGCTTAAAGTTATCGATGCGTTTTTGACGTCCGGGATTGAACCCACTCGAATGATTATGACCGCGTGTCCCATTCTACCTCCGGATTTAAGACCGCTTGTACCACTTGAAGGCGGACGGTTTGCGACATCTGATTTAAATGATCTGTATCGAAGAGTATTAAACAGAAATAATCGTTTAAAAAGGCTTGTGGACCTGAATGCTCCTGATATTATTGTCAGAAATGAAAAAAGGATGCTTCAAGAAGCGGTTGATGTCCTTTTTGATAATGGCCGTCACGGCAGGGTGGTTACCGGTACCAATAAAAGACCATTAAAGTCATTAAGTGATACCCTGAAGGGAAAACAAGGGCGTTTCAGGCAGAACCTTTTGGGTAAACGTGTCGACTATTCTGGTCGTACGGTTATTACGGTTGGTTCAGAATTGAGGCTCCATCAATGTGGTATTCCTAAAAAAATGGCTTTAGAGCTATTTAAACCTTTTATTTATAATTATCTTGAGACAAAGGGGCTTGTATCAACTGTTAAAAGTGCTAAAAAAATGGTTGAGAGAGAAGAAACAGAAGTCTGGGATGCACTTGAATCGGTTGTAAAAGAATATCCGATCATGCTCAATAGAGCACCCACCCTGCATCGACTTGGTTTTCAAGCGTTTGAACCTGTTCTCATAGAAGGAAAGGCGATTCAGCTTCATCCGTTGGTTTGCCCTGCGTTTAATGCAGACTTTGACGGTGACCAGATGGCAGTTCATGTGCCGCTTTCTCTTGAATCTCAGCTTGAGGCAAGGATCATGATGCTGTCGACCAATAATATTTTGTCTCCAGCAAATGGTCAGCCAATTATTGTACCTACTCAGGATATTGTTTTGGGTATCTATTACATGACCCGTGCAGTCCGTGGGCAAAAAGGTGAGGGGACTAGGTTTTCAAGTATTGAGGAAGTTAGGTTTGCATTTGATGCAGGAGAGCTTAACCTTCATGCCAATATAAAAGTCAGAATTGATGGTAAAATGTATGATACTACTACAGGAAGAATTTTACTTTGGGAAACGATTCCTGGGGATACACTTCTATCTTTAAGTAGGATTAGAACAGAGACATTGGAAGAGTGTGAAGCAGCTTTAGAAGCGCTAAATAAAGGTAGGGATTTCGTCAGAACCTTAAGGAAATATTCTGATGATGAAATAAAAAAGACCAAAGGGAAAACAGATCTTTTAACCCGAAAAGAATTTAAAAATATATTCCAGGTGTCTGAGATTGTTGTCGAGCAGCTTTATGGCTTGAAACAAGATCAGTTTACCGGTATCAGAAAGGTCGGGGATTATTATACTATCTTTAAAGTAGATCAACGTGAAACCACGCTTCCGTTTACTCTTGTAAATAAATTGATGGATAAGTCGTCTATTGTAAAATTGATTGACTATGCTTATCGAAATATCGGTTTAAAGGAAACGGTTATCCTCTCTGACAGGCTCAAGGATATTGGGTATAAATATTCTACCTTGGGTGGTCTTTCCATTTGTGTAGATGATATGATTATTCCGGATGAAAAATGGGATATCATTGCTCAATCTGAAAAGAATATTGAAGACATTAAAAATCAGTACTCTGAAGGATTGATTACGCAGGGAGAGAAATATAACAAGGTGGTTGATATCTGGGCGCAAAGTACAGATGATATTGCCAATGCCATGATGGAAGTCATGAAAAACCCGAGAGGCGGCAAGGATGAGGATGACGGTACACCAGAAAAAATGAATGCAGTTTATGTCATGGCAGACTCTGGTGCTCGAGGGAGTAAAGATCAGATGAGGCAGCTTGCTGGAATGCGTGGTCTGATGGCTAAACCATCTGGTGAAATTATTGAAAATCCAATTACTGCTTGTTTCCGTGAAGGTCTTTCTGTCCTTCAATATTTTATTTCGACTCATGGTGCCCGTAAAGGGCTGGCAGATACAGCTTTGAAAACAGCGAATTCAGGGTATCTGACAAGACGGCTTGCCGATGTAGGGCAGGATTGTACCATAATTGAACCCGATTGCGGTACCATTAACGGTATTGAAGTGGAAGCGCTTTACGAGGGGGGAGAGATTATTCAAACCCTGGGAGAGAGAATCCTTGGAAGAGTCACTCAGGAAGATATTCGGGATCCTTATACAGATGAATTTATAGTAGGAATTGATACAGAGCTGGATGAAAATCATGTCAAACTGATCGAGGCTGCAGGCGTGCAGAAAGTAAAAATTCGGTCTGTTTTAACCTGCAATTCTAGACATGGGGTGTGTTCACGATGTTATGGCCGTGATCTTGCTCATGGTGTGACTGTTGAAATCGGGCAGGCCATTGGTATTGTTGCAGCTCAATCTATTGGTGAGCCGGGAACTCAGTTGACCATGAGAACCTTTCATATTGGTGGTACAGCTTCAAGAAAGGTAGAGGTCGCAGAAATTAAAGCAAGAGTTGGTGGTATACTGAAATACAATGAAGATGTCCAGACCGTAGTGTCAGCTGAAAATGAAGTCATTTTAATGAACAGAAAAGGTGGCGGTATAACCATTGTAGGAGAAGAGGGCCGTGAGAGAGCTAAAGAAACAGTCATTTATGGCGCAACGCTTCATATTAAAGATGGGCAGAAAATCGAACCTGGTGATATCATCGCCACATGGGATCCGTTTACAACGCCTATCATCACAGAAGTTTCCGGAAGGATTCGATTTGCAGATATAGAAGTGGGTAATACGGTTCAAGAACAGATTGACCAGGTAACCGGTAAGGTTTCTCGTACGATTATAGAAGGTAAAGATACGGATATCCGTCCAAGAATTACCATTAAGGACAAAGAGGGTAAAGGAGTTAAACTTCCGAATTCTAAAACAGCAGCCAGATATTATTTGCCGGTAAATGCGATTCTTACTGTTGAAGAAGATGAACAGATCATGGCAGGTGATGTTGTTGCCAAATTACCTAGAGCGACCACTAAAACAAAAGATATTACCGGTGGTCTTCCAAGAGTTGCTGAGCTTTTTGAAGTCAGAAAACCAAAAGATCCTGGAATGCTGACTGAAATTGATGGATATGTATCCGTTTCGAAAGGGACTAAGGGAAGACAAAAAGTAACCATAACTCCGACAGATATTGGGCAAAAGAAAGAATACTCTGCTCCTAAAGGACAACATGTAACCGTTTATGATGGTGATTATGTTAAAGCGGGTGATCCTCTAATTGCCGGGAGTGCAAATCCCCAGGATATCATGAATATCAAGGGAGAAGTGGAATTGGCTAAATATCTGGTGGATGAGGTACAAGAAGTTTACCGGCTCCAGGGCGTAAGAATTAATGATAAACATATTGAGGTTGTGATTCGTCAGATGATGAGACGAGTGAAAGTTATCAGTACGGGTGATACCAATTTTATCCCGGATGAACAGGTTGACAGAGTCAATTTTGAAGAAATGAATAGGGAAGTCGCTATGAGTGGTGGAGAACCTGCTAAAGGCGAGCCACTAATTCTTGGTATTACAAAGGCATCATTGTCTACAGATAGTTTCCTTTCGGCTGCATCATTCCAGGAAACAACAAAAGTGTTGACGCTTGCTGCTATTGAGGGTAAATATGACAGCCTTAAGGGATTGAAAGAAAATGTTGTAATGGGTCGAATTATTCCGGCTGGAACAGGTTTCTCCGGATATCAAAACGTTGAAGTTGGGTTGGGAGAGGTTTCAGAAGTTTAAATTAAAAATAAAAGAACTTGACTTTTTAGAGAAGTGAAAGTAAAATTAAATATTTTGTCGTGTATGACAATTGTTTAAATTTGAGAAGGAGCGTTGGAAAGTTATGCCGACCATTAATCAGTTGGTTCGAAAAGGTAGAAAAAAAGCAGTTAGAAAGGTGAGTACACCTGGTTTAAAAGGTGGCCCGCAAAAACGTGGTGTTTGCACCAGAGTTTACACATCAACTCCAAAGAAACCTAACTCTGCTTTGAGAAAAGTGGCAAGGGTTCGTCTGACAACAGGAATGGAAGTTGCTGCATATATCGGTGGTATGGGACATAATCTTCAAGAGCACTCTGTTGTTCTTGTTAGAGGTGGCAGGGTAAAGGATTTACCAGGTGTCCGCTATCATATAGTTCGTGGTGCTCTTGATACCTTGGGTGTGGATGATAGAAGGCAGGGTCGATCGAAATACGGAGCGAAAAGACCTAAATAGATGTTAAAAGAATTTAATAAAGTTATGGTGGGTATTAATAATGGCAGTTAAAGAGATCCAACTTGATAATATGACAAAGGAAGCAACGCAGGAAGAAAAACTTGCTGCTAAATTTGTTAACTGTGTGATGAAACAAGGCAAGAAGAATGCAGCTCGTAAAGTAGTTAAAAATGCTTTGTTGATGGCAGAAGAAAAAATTGGTGAACCCGGCTTGGATATTCTAAAAAAAGCAATTGATAATGTCAGGCCTGCAGTTGAGGTTAAATCCAGAAGAATTGGTGGGTCGACTTATCAGGTACCAACCGATATTAAACCCAGCAGGCAGACAGCTCTCGCTTTCAGGTGGTTGATTAATTTTAGCCGCAGTCGTTCTGAGAAAGGCTATGCAAACAAGCTGGCTTCAGAATTGCTTGATGCATACAACGAACGCGGCGGAGCAATGAAGAAAAAGGAAGATACACACAAAATGGCAGAAGCCAACAAGGCATTTGCACATTTCAGGTGGTAATTAATATTTAAAATATTCCGATAACATTCCACATAAGGAATTAACCAAGAGGAGCAAAGAGGATGGCTAAGGAGAAATTTGAGCGGACGAAGCCGCATGTGAACATAGGCACAATCGGTCATATTGACCATGGAAAGACTACGCTTACAGCAGCAATCACCAAGCTTGCCGGAATGAAGGGTAATGCTGAGTTTGTACCGTTTGATGAGATTGACAAAGCGCCTGAAGAAAGAGAGCGTGGTATCACAATAGCCACAGCCCATGTGGAGTATGAAACAGAAGCACGTCATTACGCTCATGTGGACTGCCCAGGCCATGCTGACTACATTAAGAATATGATTACAGGAGCCGCCCAGATGGACGGAGCTGTATTGGTAGTAAGTGCTGATGATGGTCCAATGCCTCAGACAAGAGAACATATCCTTCTTGCGCGTCAGGTTGGAGTGCCCTCAATTGTTGTGTTTTTGAACAAATGCGACATGGTAGATGATGAAGAGTTGATCGAATTGGTAGAGATGGAGCTTCAGGAGCTTCTCGATACCTATGAATTTCCTGGTGACACAACACCGATTATTCGGGGCAGCGCACTTAAAGCACTTGAATGTGAAAGTGTTGATGAAGAACCTGCAAAGCCAATTTTTGAGCTTCTCGACGTACTTGATTCTTATGTTGAAGAACCTGAAAGAGACACAGCAAAACCATTTCTGATGCCCATTGAGGATGTATTTAGCATTTCAGGTCGTGGAACAGTTGTCACCGGAAGAATTGAACGTGGTGTGGTTAAAACAGGCGAAGAAGTAGAAATTGTTGGAATCAGAGAGACAGCCAAGACAGTTTGTACAGGCGTCGAGATGTTTAGAAAACTTCTGGATGAAGGTCAGGCGGGTGATAATGTAGGTCTTCTGCTTCGTGGAACCAAACGAGAAGAAGTTGAAAGAGGCCAGGTTGTATCTAAACCCGGAAGCATTAATCCCCATACAAAGTTCAAAGCAGAGATGTATGCATTGAGCAAAGAAGAAGGTGGACGTCATACCCCATTTTTTAGTGGTTACAGACCGCAGTTCTTTTTTAGAACAACCGATATCACAGGCGTATTGACCCTTGAAGAAGGTGTAGAAATGATCATGCCTGGTGATAATGCAACCATTAATGTAGAGCTGATTAACCCCATTGCCATGGAAAAAGAACTTCGGTTTGCGATCAGAGAAGGTGGACGTACCGTAGGCGCCGGTGTTATCGGTGAAATTGTAGAATAAAGTCCAAAGGAGTTAATTGTGGACAGAGTTATTATTGGTCTTGCATGTACAGAGTGCAAAAGAAGAAATTATACGACTACAAAGAATAAGCGTAAAACTCCTGATAAAATGGAGTTTAAAAAATACTGCAAATTCTGTGATAAACATGTAGTACATAAAGAAACAAAGGTTAAATAATAAAAGTTCTTGCAGGTCAGTAGCTCCAATTGGCAGAGCTCCGGACTCCAAATCCGGCGGTTGCGGGTTCGACTCCCTCCTGACCTGCCACACTTTTAATTTTTTAGGCCCTATATAAGAATTTTAGGCCTGCAAGGTAAACCTAGGAGTAGTATGTCACGATTACATAAAAAAAAGCCTTTAAGTGAAAAGAAAAAGAAAAGAGAAGTTTCACAGAAAAATAATAATTCTGAAGCGACTGTTTCTAAATCTTCGAGTTCAAAATCGGCTAAGGTGGCAAGTCCTTTGAAGTCAAAACAGGATAAAAGTCTGACAGATGCTATGACTGGCGAACCCAATTTTTTTCAAAGAGCAATGAGATTTTTTCAAGAAGTTCAGGTTGAGCTAAAAAAAGTAACTTGGCCAACCAGAAAACAGACTACAGGAACAACCATTGTTGTGATAATCTTTGTGTTTGTTGTCGCAGCTTTTTTAGGACTCTTTGATTTTGGTCTTTCAAAGCTTGTTCAGGTTGTCCTGACATAAAACAAGGGAAGTAACATGTCTCTAAAATGGTATGTCGTACATGTGTATTCAGGTCATGAGCAAAAAGTAAAAATTGCTCTGGAAGAACAAATACAAGGTTCTAAACACCCTGAAAAATTCAGTGAGATTCTTATCCCGACTGAAAATATTGTGGAGCTTGTTGGGGGTAAGAAAAAAGAATCTTCACGTAAATTTTATCCCGGATATATTCTGGTTAGAATGCATCTGGATAATGAGACATGGCATATTGTAAATTCCACAGCAAAGGTTACAGGTTTTCTGGGTGGAAAGAACAAACCAGCACCTATCAGTGATAAAGAGGCTCAAAGCATTGTAGATAAGATGCAGCAGGGTAAAAATAAGCCTCAACCAAAATACTTTTTTGAACCCGGAGATGAAGTCAGGGTCGTTGATGGACCATTCTCTAATTTTAATGGGACAGTCGAGGATGTTTCTCCTGACAAAGAAAAAATTAAAGTCCTTGTGAGTATTTTTGGGCGCGCAACCCCTGTGGAACTAAATTTTATACAGGTTAGCAAAATATAGTGCCATAATTATTATGGTATAATAGTGAGTTTCAGGAGCTAAAGAAAAATGGCAAAAAAAGTAATGACACAAATAAAGCTTCAGGTTGAAGCAGGAAAAGCCAATCCATCTCCACCTATCGGACCTGCTTTGGGTCAGCATGGTGTAAACATCATGGATTTTTGTAAAGCTTTTAATGCGAAAACAGCGAATGATGCAGGGCAAATTATCCCGGTCGTAATAACTGTTTACCAGGATAGATCATTTAGCTTTATTACAAAAACGCCACCGGCATCCAGATTATTGCTGGCTGCAGCAAAGATTGAAAAGGGGTCTGGCGAACCCAATCGGGAGAAGGTTGGAAAAGTTACCAGGGATCAGCTTGTTGCAATTGCCGAAACCAAAAAAGAAGATTTAAACGCCTCAGATATTGATGCCGCTGTAAAGATTATTGCAGGTACGGCCAGAAGTATGGGGATAGAAGTAATTTAACTTTAAGTAAAAGAGTGAAAAAATGCCAAAGCGGAGTAAAAAACATACAGAAGCACTTAAAAAGGTCGATAGAACGGTTCAATATGAGCCACTGAATGCCTTGGAACTGACAGTTTCCTCAAGCTATGTGAAGTTTGATGAAACAGTTGATGTTGCCGTAAGGCTGGGCGTTGATCCGCGGCATGCAGATCAAATGGTTCGTGGAACGGTCGTATTGCCCAATGGGCTTGGTAAAGATGTCAAGGTTTTAGTTTTTACAAAAGGTGAGAAAGAAAAAGAAGCACTGGATGCTGGTGCTGATTTTATTGCCGATGAAGAGACTATTAAAAAAATTCAAGATGGCTGGTTTGGTTTTGATAAAGCCATTGCCACTCCGGATATGATGGGCACTGTAGGAAAATTAGGTCGGATACTTGGACCTAGAGGCCTGATGCCAAATGCAAAAACCGGAACCGTTACTTTTGAACTTGAGAAAGCAATCAACGAACTAAAATCCGGTAAAATTGATTTTAGAGTTGAAAAAGCAGGTATTATTCATGTACCGGTTGGAAAAGTATCTTTTGGCGCTGAAAAATTAACTGAAAATGTTAGAGCCTTTTTGGACAAAATTGTGGCACTGAAACCAGCCTCTGCCAAGGGGACGTACTTGAAAACGATTACGGTATCTTCAACAATGGGACCGGGTATAAAACTGGATCCATTGTCGTTAAAATAGATTTTTAGAACCTGTCATAGACAGTAGGTGCGTTTTTTTTAAAAGCGCATAATCGGAATTGCCGGCCTGCCGAGATAGAAGATAATATGATTTTGTTTTGGTTTAGTTGGCACCTTCGGAAAAATTAAATTTATGGAAGGAGGTGTAAGAAAATTGCTGAATATTACTCAAAAAAAAGAACAAGTTGAGAGACTTGCTAAAGAGTTTTCAGAGTCTGAGATCACTATACTAGTGGACTATAAAGGTCTGGATGTATTGAAGATGACAGATCTTCGTTCACAACTCAGAAATGAGGGTGTCCGGATGGAAGTTGTGAAAAATACATTGCTGGAAAGGGCATCAGAAGGCACAGATGCGGCCTTGATGAAAGATTTTTACAAAGGGCCCAATGCCATTGTTTTTTCAAAAGATGACCCTGTTGCTCCGGCAAGAATTTTGGCTAATTTTGCTAAAGACAACGATAAGCTTGAAATTAAAGCAGGTGCATTATCAGGACAGCTTCTCACTCTTGAAGCGATTAAACACTTGGCTAAAATGCCGTCTAAAGAAGAATTACTTACTAAATTGGTCTATACGCTTAATGCGGTACCGACTTCATTTGTTAATGTTCTTTCCGGTGTTCCGCGATCTTTTGTTAATGTGCTTAATGCCATTAAAGATCAAAAAGAAGCTGCATAAACACTGTAGCGTTATTATTAATTTTACAAAAAAAATATTTTATATAGTTTTATTTAGGAGAAAAAAATGGCTGCAATCACAAAAGAAGATGTTATTGAATTTATATCTGGCATGAGTGTCCTTGACCTTTCTGAGCTTGTAACTGAGCTTGAAGAAAAATTTGGCGTCACTGCTGCTGCACCTATGGCTTTTGCTGCTGGTGGAATGCCTGCTGGCGATGCAGGCGCTGCTGAAGAAGAACAAACTGAGTTTGATGTTGTGCTTGAAACCTTTGGTGACAAAAAGATTAATGTCATAAAAGAAGTAAGATCAATCACAGGTTTGGGCCTTAAAGAAGCAAAAGCGCTTGTTGAAGAAGCACCCAAAGCAGTTAAAGAAGGTATTGCTAAAGAAGAAGCAGATAAGATTAAAGAACAGCTCGAAGGAGCTGGTGCACAGGTTTCTGTAAAATAGTTTTTTGTAAACTATTTAGAGTCTGACCGAAAAACCCGTATTTGGGCGAAAAGTTGCCCATATGCAAGGCGCAAAAAATCTTGAAACCGGAGTGTACTACTGTACATGAGGATTTTAAAATTTTGTAGCAACGCAGCAGATGGGTGAGTTTTCGTTCAAATACTATTTAGTTTGCATAAGTTTTACCTTGCATAAAGTTTATGCGGGGGCAAGGCAATGGTGCCGTGCCTCCGCTTTTACGGTTGGAAAAACTCACACTGGGAGAGATCATGACCGGAAGTCTTTTGACAAATAAGCGTATTAGAAAAGAGTTTGGCAGCAAAAGAAAAATTATTGATATCCCTGATTTAATCGGGATGCAAAGAAATTCTTATGAGAGTTTCCTTCAAAGACATGTCTTGCCTGAGGATAGGGAAGAAAAAGGACTCCATGCTGTTTTTAAATCTGTTTTTCCTATAAAGGATTTTACAGATACATCTTCATTGGAATATGTTTCGTATTCCTTTGGCGAATCAAAACATTCCATGAAAGAATGTACATCAAGAGGAATGACGTATGATATTCCAGTAAATATCAGGGTTCGGCTTGTTGTTTATGATCATGACAAGGAAACAGACATTTCAACCATTCGTGATATTAAAGAACAAGAAATTTATTTTGGTACCATACCATTGATGACGCGACAGGGCACCTTTATTATTAATGGCACTGAAAGAGCGGTCGTCAGCCAGTTGCACAGGTCGTCAGGTGTATTTTTTGATCATGACAAAGGAAAAAATTATTCTACAGGAAAAATTATTTATAATGCGAGGATAATTCCTGTCAGAGGTTCTTGGATTGATATGGAAATTGATATCAAGGATATTGTCAGCATCAGAATAGACAGACGTCGAAAATTTCCTGTATCTATTCTTTTTAAATCCTTTGGGTATAGCAGTGAGGATATTTTAGATTTTTTCTATAATAAAGAGCATATTGTTAAAAAGAATGGATCGTTTTTTAAAGAGTTTTCCCCAGAAAATTTGAAACGGCAAAGAGCCAGTTTCGATATTAAATCACCTAAAACAAAAAAAGTGGTGGTTAAAAAAGGAAGAATCTTTACAAAACGTGCATTAAAACAGCTTGTTGATGATGGGCTTGATTACATCCCTATTTTAGATGAAGAATTGTTAGAAAAAGGCTTTGCTCAAAATGTTATTGACCCAGATTCTAAAGAAATAATTTTTAAAGCCGGAGATCTGATATTAGAAGAAAGTTTTGAACTTATAGAAGAAAAGGATCTAAATGAGTTCAGCATACTTTATGTTGATCCCAGAAGCTCTGATTCCATGAGGAAAACCCTTGTTTCAGATAAAATAGAAACAAAAGAAGAAGCCCTGATGGATATATATAGAAGACTAAGACCTGGTAATCCAGCTACTATTGAAGTTGCACAGGATTTTATCGATCATTTGTTTTTCAGGCAAGCCTATTATGATTTGTCAAAAGTCGGCAGATTGAAAATGAATCATCGTCTGGGTGTTAATACCAAGATCGGCGTAAAAACTTTACGAAAAGAAGATGTTCTTCTGACAGCGTCTACCTTGATTGAGCTTAAAGATACCCAAGGTCAAGTTGATGATATTGATCACTTGGGAAATAGACGTGTTCGGGCAGTGGGTGAACTTCTTGAAAATCATTATAGAATCGGGTTAGTTAGAATGGAGAGGGCCATCAAGGAAAAAATGAGCATGCAGGAAGTGGATGCCATGATGCCCCATGATTTAATCAATCCAAAACCTGTTTCAGCAGTGGTCAGAGAATTTTTTGGTACCTCCCAGTTGTCCCAATTCATGGATCAGACCAATCCGTTGTCTGAAACCACACATAAGAGACGTTTATCAGCATTAGGTCCTGGTGGTTTGACCCGAGAAAGAGCAGGGTTTGAAGTCAGGGATGTTCATCCATCACATTATGGAAGAATATGCCCGATTGAAACGCCAGAAGGACCCAATATCGGATTGATAGTTTCATTATGCACCTACGCAAGAGTGAATGATTTCGGGTTTATTGAAACACCCTATCGAATTGCCAAGAATGGTAATGCATCCAAAAAAATCAAACATTTGTCTGCATTTGAAGAGAAAGAACACCCGATTGGTCAGGCAAATGCGCCCCTTGATGTTGATGGAAATTTTTTAAATCCATTGGTTTCTTCACGGGTTGCGGGTGAATTTGAAATGATTGGAAATAAAGATGTCGAATTCATGGATGTCTCTCCAAATCAGTTGGTATCCGTATCTGCATCCCTAATCCCTTTTCTTGAGAATGATGATGCCAATAGAGCATTGATGGGATCCAATATGCAGCGCCAGGCAGTTCCATTGATAAGAAGCGAAGCCCCTCTAGTGGGTACTGGCATGGAAAGTGTTGTGGCAAGAGATTCCGGTGTTACTATTGTTGCTGATTACGATGGTGTGATTGTTGATGTAGATTCAAAAAGAATTGTTGTACAGAATCATGAGCCCAAGGAAGGCAAGTTTGATAAAGCCGTATCCATATATAATTGTACTAAGTTTGTCCGTTCCAACCAAAATACCTGCTTTAATCACAGACCGATTGTTGAAAAAGGTGAAGAGGTTAAAAAAGGACAAGTAATTGCGGATGGCCCTTCCACAGAGATGGGCGAATTGGCCCTTGGAAAAAATGTAACAGTGGCCTTCATGCCCTGGGATGGATATAACTATGAGGACTCCATTCTTGTTAGTGAACGATTGGTAAAAGATGGTGTTTATACATCAGTTCATGTTGAAGAATATGAAGTTCTTGCGCGTGATACAAAATTGGGGAAAGAAGAAATTACTCGAGATATTCCCAACGTTGGTGAAGAAGCGTTAAGAGATCTTGATGAAAGTGGTGTTATCAGACTTGGAGCAGAAGTTACTTCCGGAGATATTCTTGTGGGTAAAATTACGCCTAAAGGTGAAACCCAGCTTTCTCCCGAAGAGAAATTGCTTCGTGCTATTTTTGGTGAAAAAGCCGGAGATGTAAAAGATACTTCTCTTTGCGTTCCACCGGGTGTAAAAGGTAAAGTTATTGATGCAAAAGTCTTTTCAAGAAGAGGCCTTGCAAAGGATGATCGTACAAGGCTCATTGAAGATAATGAAATAGAACGGCTTGAAAAAGACAGAGATGATGAAATAAAAATTATTTCTGGCGTTGCTCAGGAAAAAGTTGAGACGATTCTTGCTGGGGAAAAGATCATTGCAGAACTTGAAAAAACAGGGAAAGTTATTGTAAAATCAGGCACTAAGATTAAATCAGGCCTTTTTGAAACAATTCCGATATCCGTTCTGGTCAATGTGGCTGTTAAAGATGCAGTGCTCACAGAAAAGGCTCAAGTTATTTTAGAAAGCGCTGCGAATCAAATTCAAAAAGCAAGAGAACATTTCAACAGACAGGTATCTCGATTTGAAAAAGGCGATGATCTTCCTCCGGGTGTTCTGAAAATGATTAAAATCAGTGTTGCCATGGAAAGGGTTCTGTCAGTTGGAGATAAAATGGCTGGCCGACATGGGAATAAAGGGGTTGTTTCAAGAATTTTAAGAGTGGAAGATTTACCTTATTTTGAAGACGGAAGACCCGTTGATATGGTACTCAATCCTTTAGGTGTCCCCTCTCGTATGAATGTAGGTCAGATACTGGAAATTCATTTGGGGCATGCAGCCTTTGGGTTAGGGCAGCGAATTGATGAACTGCTCAGCCAGATGAAGCTGGACAAGTTGAGACAAAAAGTTCTAGAAATTTTTTCCATGACTGAAACCCAAAAATTGGATATGAAAGAAGATACACTGGCTAAAAAAATCGAAAACATGTCTGAAGAAAAGCTTGTTGATTTTGCATCCCTTTATCGTAAGGGTGTTCACATGGCAACGCCGGTATTTGATGGCGCCAGCGAAGAAGAGATAAAACAGTTAATTAATATAGCCGGATTTGAATCATCCGGTCAATCTGTTCTTTATGATGGCAGGACAGGCGAGCCGTTTGACAAACAAGTAACGGTCGGTATCATGTATATGCTCAAACTTCATCATTTGGTTGATGATAAACTTCATGCGCGATCAATTGGCCCTTATTCTCTGGTAACTCAGCAGCCATTAGGTGGTAAAGCTCAGTTTGGTGGGCAAAGGCTGGGAGAGATGGAGGTCTGGGCTATGGAAGCATATGGTGCGGCTCATGCATTACAGGAATTTTTAACGGTTAAGTCTGATGATATGACGGGAAGAACCAGGATGTATGAAAAAATAGTAAAAGGCCAGAACGTACTTGAGCCTGGAATGCCTGAATCTTTCAGGGTCCTTACCAAAGAATTGAATAGTCTGGGTTTGGATATGAATCTTATAGAAGGAAGCAGATAAGGAGAAGGCATTGGATAATATTTACGATTTCTTCGCAAAACCAAAAGATCCTAAGATTTATCAGGGTGTTCAAATAAGCCTTGCATCTTCAGACCAGATCAGAGAGTGGTCTCATGGTGAAATCAAAAAACCGGAAACAATAAATTACAGAACATTCAAGCCTGAACGGGATGGTCTTTTCTGTGCAAAAGTCTTCGGGCCCACCAAGGACTATGAGTGTAATTGCGGAAAGTATAAACGCATGAAGCATCGCGGGGTTGTCTGTGAGAAGTGCGGTGTTGAAGTTATTCAGTCAAAAGTGCGGCGTGAAAGAATGGCCCACATCGAGCTGGCTTCACCGGTATCTCATATCTGGTTTTTAAAAAGCCTGCCCAGCAAAATAGGAAATGTTCTTGACCTGACGTTAAAGAACCTTGAAAAAGTCCTTTATTTTGATTCCTATATTGTCATTGATCCCAAGGATACCGGCCTGAAAAAACTTCAGCTGCTGTCAGATGATCAATATTATGAAGCCCAGGAAGCCTTTGGTGATGACTTTGAAGCCGGCATCGGCGCTGAAGCCATTTTAAAACTGCTCGAAGAAATTGATCTCCAGGCAGTTCATGATGAATTGAAAGAAGAAATTCATTTGACCAAATCTGTTGCCAAGCAGCAGAAGATGTCCAAACGGCTTAAAGTCATTGATGCGTTTTTAACATCCGGTATTGAGCCGACTCGAATGATTCTGACGGCATGTCCGATCCTGCCGCCGGATTTAAGACCGTTGGTCCCGCTGGAAGGCGGTCGATTTGCCACGTCTGATCTGAATGATCTGTATCGGAGGGTATTAAACAGAAACAACCGGTTAAAACGACTGGTTGATCTCAATGCCCCTGATATTATTGTCAGAAATGAAAAA
>JAAEKY010000784.1 GCA_024227235.1 Desulfobacteraceae bacterium
ACGAAGCGTTCAACCAGGGACGGACAGATATTAGATGTCTCAATGAGTGTTGCCTCTATCTATGATGATGAGGAACACAATATCGGCAATGTTGTGATTGTTCGGGATGAAACTCAGCGGCAAAAGATGGAGGATGACCTTCGAAAAACAAAAGATGAGTATATCCAGCTTTTTAATGCATCAGTGGATGCTATAGTCCGTTATGATGCACAGGGGTTTGTCCAGTATTTGAATCCAGCGTTTACCCAATTATTTGGATGGACATTTGAGGAATTAAAAGGAAAACGTGTGGATTTTGTACCCGAGGAAGTCCTTGAGGATACTTTGGAATTAGTCAACAAAATGAAATTGAGGGAATCGATCTCTAATTTTCCTACCCTTAGGCTGACAAAAGATGGAAGAAAAATAAATGTCGCCTTGAGCACGGCCTCCATCGCTGATGAGGAAGGAAATAATATTGGTAATGTGGTGATTTTTAGAGATGAGACAGAACGGAAAAAAGCAGAAATTGCGTTACAAAAAGCAATTAGTGAAAAAGCTGCGAATCAATTAAAAAGTAAATTTCTTGCCAATATGAGTCATGAAATTCGAACACCGATGAATGGTATCATGGGAATGGCAGGCCTGATGATGGATACATCCCTTGATGATGATCAGCTTGATTATATGAAGATTATTCGAAGCAGTTCTGACGCGCTCTTAAGTATTATTAATGATATCCTTGATTTTTCTAAGATTGAAGCGGGTAAAATGGATATGGAGATGCTTGATTTTGATCTGCGCAGGTCTTTGGATGAAATAATTAATATACCCGCAGTTGCATCAAGGGAAAAGGGCCTTGAATTGTGTTATGAAATTAATCCGGAGGTCCCCGCATTGATTGTTGGTGATCCAGGCCGGCTCAGGCAAATTATTATTAATCTTCTTAACAATGCAATTAAATTTACATCGGAAGGAGAAATTGTTCTACGGGTCAGTTTGAAAGAGGAATCTGATACACACGTACTATTGCATTTTATTGTTAAGGATACCGGGATTGGTATTTCAAAAAAAGATATTTCAGGGCTTTTTCAAACATTTCATCAGGTGGATACCTCCACAACACGAAAATATGGGGGGACCGGTTTGGGCCTTGCCATCTGTAAGCAGATAGTCGGTTTAATGAAAGGTGAAATTGGTGCTGAAAGTAAGTTAGGGAAAGGAACACAATTCTGGTTCACAGCGTCATTTAAAAAACAAGATCAAGCTGAGGAAAAGGTTTGCTTGGGACTTGATGAAATAAAAGACAAACGGGTACTTGTCGTAGATGATAACAAAACTAATTTGAAGATTCTGATAAAATATATCGAGAACTGGGGATTGATATGTGATTCTGCATGGAATGCTGAAATGGCGATTACCATGATCAATGCAGCAAAAAAATATGATGCCCAATATGATGTGCTAATATCTGATTATAATATGCCCAAAATGGATGGGGGAGAGTTAGGGCGCCATATCAAGACAGACCCTGATACAAAGGATATGATAATGATTATTTTGTCTTCCCGGGGGATAAGAGGGGATGCAGCAAAAATGAAAGAAATCGGATTCAGTGGATATCTTACAAAACCGGTCAGTCGCAGGGATCTGCTCGATTGTATAATTATGTCCTTAAGCCCTGAACAGGATTCTGATATAAAGAAAAAGGATATCGTTACCCGTTATAAAATTTCTGATGATAAAAAGAAGAATTTTAGGGTTCTTTTAGCTGAAGATAACATAGTAAATCAGAAATTAGCATTAAAGCTGATTGAAAAATGGGGTGCTTCAGCAGATGCCGTAGCCAACGGTCTTGAAGCAATCGAATCATTAAAATTAATGCCGTATGATTTAGTTTTAATGGATGTTCAAATGCCGGAAATGGGTGGCCTTGAGGCAACTGTTGAAATAAGAAGCCCACAATCAAATGTGATGAACTCAAAAGTTCCTATCGTTGCAATGACGGCTCGTGCCATGAAGGGAGATAAACAAATGTGCCTTGATGCAGGCATGGATGACTATATTACTAAACCCGTAAATCCGGATAAACTTTATGAGCTTTTGAACGATTATCTTGAAAAATTAAAGTAATTGACATCTGAGAAAAACGATTGTCTGAATATATTGTTTTTAGAGAATAAATAATATACTAGTTTTGGAATGTACTTTATTGATTCACATTGCCATTTACATGATTCAAGAATAATTTTAGATGTTTTATCAATAGAGGACCGTGCAAAGATCGCAAATGTCCAACACATGGTATCCTGTGCCACCAAGGAATCCAATTTTAAATTAACCGCTCAATTATCAAAAGATTTTGATTCCATTCTGCCATGCTTTGGGATTCATCCTTGGTTTGTGGACAGTATTTCTGAAAATTGGAAAGAGCAATTAGAACACTATCTTATAGACTATTCATCAGGAATTGGTGAAACAGGGCTTGATTTTACTGATAAAACCTGGGACCGGGAAAAACAAATCAAAGTATTTGAACATCATCTGATGCTGGCTAGGGAATTAGAACGTCCGATTAGCATTCATATTAGAAAAGCATGGGATACATTTATACATATCCTTAAAAAAACAGGAAAATTAAAAGTTCCCGGAATCATACACTCTTATTCAGGCTCAGCAGATATGATCCCTATTTTTGAACACTATGGCCTGTATATTTCTTTTTCCGGGTCTGTGACAAATCCAAACAGTAAAAAAGTTGTAAATGCATTGGAAACAGTTTCAAAAAAAAGATTTGTTTTAGAGACAGATACACCTGATATTTATCCTTATATAGCAGGCGTAAAATCATCCCGGCTCAATGAACCCAAAAATTTACCGGCGATTGCACAGGTTGCAGCAAACAGAATTGGTGTGGATTTTGAAAAATTTTCAAAATGTGCTTATGATAACAGCTTATCTGTATTTCGTTCCATATTAAAAGGGAAAAAGGACAATTGATGGATCAATTTGCACGAACAGAACAGCTTCTTGGAGCAGCATCTATGAAAAAGATTAAAAATGCAACTGTGGCT
This sequence comes from Desulfobacteraceae bacterium, assembly GCA_024227235.1. GTDB lineage: Bacteria > Desulfobacterota > Desulfobacteria > Desulfobacterales > Desulfobacteraceae > Desulfobacula. Next base: position 3,054 of record JAAEKY010000784.1, read on the forward strand.
GTTTTTGGCTTGGGTGCTGTGGGATCTTATATAACAGAAGCATTGGCGCGTACAGGTGTCGGGAATTTATATCTCATTGATTTTGATAAAGTAGATGCGTCTAATATTAACCGGCAACTTTTTGCATTACATTCTACTATTGGTTGTGAAAAGGCAATGTTGGCCTATGAAAGAGTGAAAGATATTAATCCAAAATGTAATGTCGATATCCATAGTTCATTCATTAATGCTCAAAGTCTTGAAGATCTTTTAACAAAAGATATAGATGTGGTGGTGGATGCAATAGATGGTCTTAATTCAAAAGTAAACCTGCTTGTTGGTGCAAAACAATTGAATCTGAATGTGGTTTCCAGCATGGGCGCTGGCGGCAGGACAGATGTATCCATGATCAAAACAGGGGATATAAGTGACACCTGTGTTTGCCCGTTGGCTAGGGTGGTCAGACAACGGCTTCACAGACGAGGAATTTATAAAGGAATAAGGGCTGTTTATTCAACTGAAAAACCATTGAACAAACAGCCCTATAATCTTAAGGACTCAGTTGATGCCCTACCAAATCATGGCCGCTCAAGGCCGCCTATCGGAACTGTATCCTGGGTCCCGGGTGTCTTTGGCCTTACGATTGCAAGTGAAGTAATAAAAATTCTCACTTAGTCTTTGAACAAAAACTCACCCATCTGCGGCGTTGCTTTAAAATTTTGAAACCTCATGTACAGTAGTACACTCCGGTTTCAAGATTTCTTGCGCCTTGCATATGGGTAATTTTTTATCCAAATACGAGGTTTTGGGTCAGGTACTACTTAGCTTTATCAACTTCCTCATCTCTCAGGACCCGTCTTAAGACTTTGCCTATATTTGAGAGGGGGATTTCATCCCTGAATTCAATAAATCTTGGGCGTTTATATCCCACCATATTTTCTTTACAAAAAGCATTCATTTCTTCTTCAGTGGCACTTTCCCCTTCTTTTAATTTGATAAAGGCTTTAACTTTTTCTCCACTTTTTTCATCAGGAATTCCGACGACTGCCGCAAGCTCAACCTTGGGATTGGTATAAATGATATCTTCCACATCCCTTGGATAAACATTAAAGCCGCCGACAATGATCATGTCCTTTTTTCGATCGGTAATGGTGATATACCCGTCGTCGTCGATATGTCCGATATCTCCTGTAAGAAAATATCGTTTCCCGTTTATATTAACAAAAACTTCATCATTGGCATCATCTCTTTTCCAGTATCCTTTCATGACCTGGGGACCGCAAATGGCAATTTCCCCATCTTCTCCCTGGGCAAGTTCTTGTGCGCTCTTTTCAAGGTGTACAATTTTGACATCGGTTCCGGGAAGCGGAAAGCCGATAGATCCAATTTTCCGGGTTTCCTTAAAAGATGGATTGATACAGGCAGCAGGCGCAGTTTCTGTAAGCCCATAGGCTTCAAAAATAATGGAGCCGGTTTTATCTTCAAATTGCCTGCACACTTCTGGAGGCAGGGGGGCACCTCCTGAAAGACATCCCATAATTGAGGAAATATCAAATTTGTCTAAAAGCGCATGGTTTGTAAAGGCAACAAATATGGTTGGAACGGCAGTGATAAAGGTTGGTTTATGTTTTTGGACTTCCTCTAAAACTACAGTAAATGGTGGATTGCCTGCTCTTGGATCCGGGACGCAGATCAGCCGGCTGCCTGTTTTTATAGCTAGAAACAAAGCGCTTGTGATACCAAAACTGTGATACCAGGGTAAAACACCAAGAAATGTATGATATCCGCCATGCCTGAATTTTTCAGCCTTAAGCCCTTCTTCATGGACCAGTCTGAAATATTCTTCACATGCTTCAAGATTGTAAGTGAAATTTGCATGAGAGAGCTCAGCCCCTTTTGGAACACCTGTTGTACCTCCGGTATAGAGCATGACTGCGGTATCTTCATCAGGATTAAAATCAACCGAAGGCGGATTCGGGCTCGAGGATGCAACAATATCGTCAAAGGATAAGTGTCCGGGTTCATGGGAGGCAGCTTTGGGTATTTTGCCTAAAAGTCCGCCTAAAAATCCTTTGAGCTTGGGAAGATAGGATTTGATATTGCAATAAATAACGGTTTCAATCTTTGTGCCTTTTATCGCCTCAACTGTGCCTGGGTATAATTCCGGGTGATCCATACAAAAGACCATTTTTGATTCAGAATCATTAAGCTGGTAGTTCAATTCCGTAGGAGTGTATGAAGGGTTGCAATTTACTGCTACAGCACCAGATTTAAGAATACCAAAAAGGATTTCAGGAAAGTGGGGTATGTTGGGAAGAAAAATAGCGACCTTATCCCCTTTTTTGATGCCCTTGCCTGCTAGAAAGTTCGCAATCCTGTCGGCAGTATCCTTGACTTGAGAAAAGGTTCTGGAAGCACCATTAAATAATGTATAGACATTATTTGGATACTTTTTTGCCGTGTTGTCAAGGATCTGGGGCAGAGGATAATGGTAGTTAGTTACATCGTGTGCGACGCCTTCAGGCCAAAAAGGTGTTTTCCAAGCTTGGTCACTCATACTTTTCTCCTTTTAGTTTAAGAGCTTTTGTCAAGGATAAGATTAAGATATCCATATCCTTAATTTAGAAGTCTAATAATTAAACAATGTTTATTCGGTTATACATATATCTCGTCATGAATGAAAAGCATTTTTTTCTATTTGACATTTATAAATAATTGCTATATATTAATTATAAAAATATGACTTTTAATAAATAGTATATAATTTAAATTCAGGAGATCGAATATGAAGATCAGCAAAAAACAAAAACTGGAGAATAGGCATAAAATTATTGCTGCAGCAGTTGATCTTATTACATCTAAAGGAATAAAATCTGCAACAATGCGGGATATCGCAAGGCAGGCAGGGCTTGGGGATGCAACCATTTACAATTATTTTCCAACCAAAGAAACCATTATATATGGATATTATGAAGATAGATTCGATGAAATAACAGAACAGCTTAAGAAAATTAAAGATTTTAATGAGTATACATTTCAAGAGCAGCTTCAAACTTTTTTTGAGGCAAAGTTGTCGCTTTTGTTATCAGATCGAGAGTTTGTTGAAAAAACATTTAAAATTACATTTTTCGCCTTAAGCCAGCATTACAGCCGGATCAGACCCATTAAAGATAAGTTTATGGTGATTGTTGAGGATATTTTTGAGGCTGCGATAGAGGTCGGCGAAATCCCTGATCAGGTATTCAGGGAAATAACAATCCAGTTTTTTTGGGAATACTATATTGGCATTGTGATATACTGGCTCAAAGATGATTCTGATCAATTTAAAAGTACAACTATATTAATAGATAAAAGCATTGATTTAGCTTGCACTTCATTACGAGCAGGTATTGGGAACAAGATTTTTGATATGGGTATCTTTTTATTTAAAAATCACGTGCTGTCACGGATGAGTTTTGTAAAAGACCATGTGGACACGATTCATGGAATAAAAAAGAAATTTATGGAAGCGAAAAATGAATGATACCATCCCAAAATCTAAGATTACCCGAACGATTTCTTCGAGTAAAATAGTCGTAAAAATGGGCACTAAACATCTGGGGCATTTATTAAAAAAGCCGTTCCTTTCAAAAGAGAAACAAATACTTTCTCAAGAAAAGAAAGATATTGAAAATGCTCAGATTCTTTTTAAAGGTCTTTCCATGTTGAGGGGAACAGCATTAAAGGCTGCACAGATGTTGAGCTTCGAAAGTGATATTATTCCAGAAAGCATTAGAAAAGAACTTGAAAAATCTTACAACCAGGTGCCACCAATAAACAGAGCACTTGTCAGAAAAATTATCATCAATAATTTTAATACACCTCCTGAAAACGTATTTAAATCTTTTGATTCAAAAGCATTTGCGGCAGCAAGTCTTGGCCAGGTACATTTTGCAAAATCTAAGAAAGGTGAAGACCTTGCTGTGAAGATTCAATATCCAGATATTTCTAAAACCATTTCAAATGACATCCGGCTATTAAAAACTATATTAAGACCCATGCCAGAATATGGTATTATAAAAATAGCCCTGGAAGAGATCGAAGCGGTTCTTTTAAACGAGACGGATTATGAAAAAGAGGGGCAAAATATTGAGTTTTTTAGGAAAAATTTGAAAAATGATCAGGTGATCATACCGAGAACGTATCCAGATCTGATGACTGAAAATGTACTTTCTATGTCCTGTATGAAAGGCCAGATTTTAACTGAATGGCTTGCTATGCAGCCTGGTCAGGAAAGTAAGACGCATGTCGCTCAAATTATGCATGACATATTTGTAGAAGGCTTTTATGAGTTAAAACAAATACATGCTGATCCAAATCCTGGGAATTTCCTTGTAACAGATGATTTAAAAATTTGTTTGCTTGATTTTGGTTGCGTCCGAGAATTTGATGAAAAATTTATTCATCTTTACCAAAGACTTATTCGAATTGGTTCAAGTAAAGATAAAGAAGCATATGTGGATTTATTAACCCAGATGAAACTGATGACGCCTGAACTTGATAAACATGTAAAAGATCAGATGGTGGAATTATTTATGCAGATGGGTGACTGGTTTAGCCAGCTTTTCAAGGAAGAGGAATTTGATTTTGGTGCCAATCCGGATTTTATGGAAAGGGGAAAAAAGATCGGTCATCAAATGCATCAATTCAGAAAACATATTCATAATATAACCCCGGAATTTGTTTTTCTTGATCGAACACGATATGGATTAATAAAGCTTTTTGAGAAAATGAAAGTTAAAATTAAAATTCAAAATAAGTATGAACATTGAGAGAATAATAGCATTAAACTCACCTTTTTAAACTACAGTAAATGCCTTTCGCAGCCCTTTTTTAAGTTAAGACCAGACAATAGTGAAACCTAAATTTGGCATTATTCCTACAAATTTACTTGGCATAAAATTTATATTACTATTCCATGTCCTAAAACAAACATTAGACTGTTCATCTGAATTGAGTTCAGATATACTCATTATTTTAGATTTGGAATAAAAGGAAGATATATGCATAAAAGAGTACTTTTTATACTACTGATAGTCTTGATATTGATGCCTATCCAGGGAATCTGTGAAACAATAGACTGGAAACAATACAGCGATGGTCTTCGATTGGCTGAGAAGCAAAATAAAAAAGTGTTTTTGCATTTTAGAACAGATTGGTGTGGTTATTGTAAAAAAATGGAGCGCTATACATTTAAAGATAATGAGGTGGTGACATTTCTAAATAAGCATTTTATATCCATTAAAGTGGATGGTGATAAAGAAAAGTTTGTCACGAATCACTATGGGGTGAAAAGTTTCCCAGATACCAGATTTTTAGATGAAAATAAGGAGCAAATACACCGCCTTCCTGGATTTGTGGACCCAATGATGTTTTTGTTTTTCCTTGAATACATTCAAACAGACAGTTACAAGACAATGGATCCTATGCAATATTATAAATCTAAATAATTTTTCATATTGATTAAGACAAGATGCAGTGATAAGGGATGAAACGGAAAAATGAAAAACAAGATCTCGAAATGAATAGGAGATAAGAATAAAATGAAAAAAGCCTATCAATGCCTTTGGGTTATATTTTTGTGGTTAACTATTTTTGCCATCACTTCATTTGCTGAAGATATATACGTAACCGGTGTTACAAATATTACTATGCGGACTGGCCCGGGCGTGGAGCACAAAATTGTTGCCATGTTAATTTCAGGTACAAAACTTAAAATTGTTCAATATGAAAATGATTGGTCCCAGGTAAAAACAAATAAAGGGAAAAGCGGATGGGTTCTATCACGGTTTTTAACACAGAAAGTTCCAGCTGCCCTGGTGGTTGAAAAGTTAAAGAATGATAACCTGGATCTGATGTCAAAATTAGAAGCACTGGAAGAAGAGAATAAGAAACTTACCGTTAAAAGTGCGGCATTGGTTCAGATTGAAGAAAAGTATAATAAACTGAAACTGGAATCTTCTAATTTTTTAAAACTTGATGAAAAGTATAAAAAAATGACCCAGCAATATGAGAATCAGAAAATTAAAATTGAAACAATGGAGCATGACTTAAACAGTGAACCAAAATTTTGGTTTTTAATTGGCCCTGGCGTTTTTATTGTGGGCTTGATTTTTGGTCTAAGTACTCGGAAAAAGAAAAGAAGTAGCCTGTTATGATTAAAAAAACAGATTTTTTAGTGATTGGAAGTGGTATTGCCGGCTTAAGCTATGCGCTTAAAGTCGCCCAATTCGGTAAAGTCACTATTATTACTAAAAAGCAAATACAGAAAACCAATACAGCCTTGGCTCAGGGTGGAGTCGCAGCTGTTTTCAGCTCTATTGATTCTTTTGACCTGCATATTCAGGATACACTTGCCTCAGGCGATGGGCTTTGTAATCAAGATGTCGTATCAATGGTCGTAAAAGATGGGCCAAAGAGAATAAAAGAACTTGTAAAACAAGGTGCCCGCTTTAACAAAGAGGGGAACGGTGAATACGATTTTTCACTGGGACAGGAAGGCGGTCACTCTGCTAAAAGAATTGTCTATGCCCATGACCTTACAGGAAAAGAAATTGAAGATACCCTGGTTAAAAATGTTGAAAACCATGAGAATATAACAGTTTTAGAAGATCATATTGCCGTCAATTTAATAACATTTTTCAGCAGTATTCGAAGCGGACTTGTTGTGACTCAAAATGAAAATATTTGTTGTGGTGCATATGTATTAAATAATAAAACAGGTGAAATTGAAACATTTTATTCTGGCGTTACGCTTCTTGCGACAGGCGGAGCCAGTAAAGTCTATCTGTATACTTCAAATCCGGATATAGCTACCGGTGATGGTATTGCTATGGCCTATCGGGCAGGCGCATCGGTTGCAAATCTTGAATTTGTCCAATTCCATCCAACGTGCTTGTACCATCCAGAAGCAAAAAATTTTCTTATTTCAGAAGCTGTCAGAGGGGAAGGTGCTATCTTAATCGACTCAAACGGCCACCGATTTATGGAAGAATATACGCCGGATAAAGAGCTTGCTTGCAGAGACGTTGTTGCAAGAGCCATTGACAGTGAATTAAAGAAAACCGGTGCAGAGTCTGTTTTCCTGGATATCACCCATAAAGATTCTGAATTTATAAAAAAGAGATTCCCCAATATTTATGCTAAATGCCTTGAGTATGGCATTGATATTACAAAAGATCCTATTCCAGTAGTACCGGCGGCTCATTATATGTGCGGGGGGGTGGCAACCGACCTGAATGGAAAAACAGATGTTCAAAGACTCTATGCCGTTGGTGAAACAGCTTGCACAGGACTCCATGGTGCAAACAGACTTGCTTCAAATTCACTTCTTGAGGCATTGGTTTATGCTCACAGATCCTATAAAGCATCAATTGAAGAGTTTAATGCCATTGGAAACAAAATTACTGTAACCATGGATCATTGGGATGAAACAGGAGTGATAGACAGCGATGAGGCTATTGTCGTTTCTCATAACTGGGATGAAATCCGGCGATTAATGTGGAATTATGTGGGCATTGTAAGGTCGGATAAGCGACTGCAAAGGGCATTACGAAGAATCCAAAATATAAAAGAAGAAATTAATGAATATTATTGGGGTTTTAAAGTGACGTCTGATTTAATTGAACTTCGAAATTTATCCACAGTTGCAGAACTGATTATTAAATCCGCTTTGCTGAGAAAAGAAAGTCGAGGACTGCATTACAATATCGGATATCTTGAAAAGAATGATCAAGAGATGCTCAAACATACTATCCTGAAAAAAAGCTTTTAATTCCCGTTCCTAAGGTTTAATGCCAATAAAAAGCGTTACAATTCCAAAGCTCATCTGTTTAAATCGAATCTGCTTAAAACCAGTGTCCTTCATGATTTTTGAAAAATTTTCTGGGCTTGGGAATTTTAAAACAGAGTCTGGCAGATAAGAGTAAGCTGCGTTATCCTTTGAAAAAAATGAGCCAATAATGGGCAGTATTTTTTGAAAATATAAAAGGTATAATGAACGGAAAATTCCTTTTCCAGGAGTTGTTAATTCAAGAACGGCAAGGCGTCCCCCTTTTTTTAAAGCCCCATAAAATTCATTAATTGCCTTTTGTCGATCCATGATGTTTCGAATTCCAAAGGCAATAAAGACAGCATCAAAAAAATTGGGTTTAACCGGAAGATGGAGGGCATCCGCATTTAAGAGAAATATATTTTTGTTTTGTTTTTTAACTAATTTTTGTTGCCCGAGTTTTAACATGCCAAAAGAAAAATCGAGCCCAATAATTTGAGATTGCCCCTTTAGATTTGAACTCACTTCCAATGCGACATCACCGGTTCCGCAAGCAATATCCAGAACATGACTTTTTTTTTGAAGCGCTGAAGCTTTTACCATCTGGCTTCTCCAGACGGTGTCCTGGCGCATACTTAAAAGTCTGTTTAGAAAGTCATACTTTGGTGCAATCCGATCAAACATACCTTTAACAAAATCAAGTTCTTTATTCATCGTTGACAACCTGGATTTCTGAATTATTTTATGTTATTTGCCAGAGCAGGTTGGAAAAGTATCATAATAGAGAGAAGAATACAATTAATAACAACCCCTAAAGTAGACAACAGCGATTGGGATCCATATGACAGAAAAACGTGATTATTATGAAATCCTTGGCGTGGCCAAGGATGCTTCACCGGCGGATTTGAAAAAAGCATATCGAAAACTGGCCATTCAATTTCACCCAGATAAGAACCCCGACAATAAAGAAGCAGAAGATAAGTTTAAAGAAGCATCTGAAGCCTATGAAGTGCTAAATAATGATAATAAACGCCAGATTTATGATCAATTCGGTCACAGAGGACTTGAAGGCGCAGGACATTCTGGTCCCAGTGGTTTTGAAGATATTTTTTCAAGTTTTGGTGATATTTTTGAAGATTTTTTTGGATTTGGTGGTGGCGGAGGCCGCGGCAACAGGGTAAGGAAGGGATCTGATCTTCGGTATAATATGACCATAGATTTTATGGAAGCTGCCTTTGGAACTGAAAAGACTATTTCCATCCCAAAATTGGATACCTGCAAAGAATGTAAAGGTTCAGGATGCCAGGAAGGCTCACTACCAGAGACATGTGCCCATTGCCATGGCTCAGGACAATTTATTCAGAACCAGGGCTTTTTTAAAGTAAAAACAACCTGCCCCTATTGTAAAGGCCAAGGCTCCGTTATTTCGAATCCCTGTAGAAAATGCAGAGGCGCAGGCAGAATTGAGATAACACGTAAAGTCCAGGTAAAAATTCCAGCAGGTGTAGATGTAGGATCTAAATTGCGGTTAACCGGGGAAGGAGAAGCCTCCGCTTCACCAGAAGGGATTTCCGGAGACCTCTACGTTGTGATCAATGTCAAATCTCATAAATTTTTTCAGCGGGACAACACAGATGTTGTTTGTGCCATAGATATTTCATTTATCCAAGCATCTCTTGGAGATGAGATTAGTATTCCAACTCTTGTCGGTGATGAAAAATTGAAAATCCCAAAAGGGACTCAGTACGGGGATACTTTCAGGCTTAGAGGTGAAGGGATCGCTTCTTTAAGAACAGGTCGCAGAGGTGATCAAATCATTAAAGTGATTATTAAAACACCAACTAAATTGAATCAAAAACAGGTTAAATTATTAAAAGAGTTTGACAAGCTTGATTCAAATAAAATATCAAACAAACTGAAAAATCTGTTTAAAAACCTTTAAAGATTTTAAAGGATAGACTATGTTTGAACTAAAGGTGAAAACTCGGTTTGCAGGTGCCCATCAATTGACGATGGTGGGGCAAAAGTGTGAAAACCTGCATGGGCATAATTGGCACATAGAAGTTTGTGTGGCGGGAGAAAAATTAAATTCAGCAGGGGTGCTGGTTGATTTTGGTGATATAAAAAAAGCTGTCAGACAGGTCGTTGATGGAGAACTGGATCATAAATTTTTAAATGAACTTGAAATGTTTAACGACTCGCAGCCAACCTCGGAACGAATTGCTGTCTATATTGCCCAAAGAGTACAATCTTATATAAATACGGGTATTAAAGAAAATATAAAGGTGTCAAAAGTTATGGCTTGGGAATCAGATGATGCCTGCGCCACTTATTTTCCTTAGAAAATTTTAGATGTTCGAGTTTAATTAGCCAAAAAAATCTATAGCTAATGTAATTCAATAATTCCCCCTGTCGCTGCTGCTGAAACAATATTAAGAGGATTAACTGTAATGGGTGCAGGGTTGTTTTGTTTCCAATAGAATTAATGGAGAATTGGTTTGTTTTGCTTTAATCGTTCTCATATTTTTTTGGAAGGTGTCGTTTATTAGAAATTTGACCCCTAATCGATAATGCCATCATTGCATGCTCAAGCTGCATATCTTAACTATGAACTGGGTAAAACATAGAAATCAAACATATTGTAAAAGTGAACTCTCAACAGGGTAGATATCTTTTTAGAATTCTTTAGAGCGATTGTGGTTGGTTTTGTCTTTTTCTATATTGCATTTAAACCTGCAAAAGGGAAGAATAGCATTCGTCAGACTTCTGGTTGGAGATTCATTGTAGCTGGTTTTTGCTTGGTTTTTTTTGGAAGCTTGATTGACATTACTGATAATTTTAGCTCTTTAAATAAATATATCATTATTGGGGATACAGAATATCAAGCGGTTTTAGAAAAAATCGTTGGATATTTAATGGGATTTATCAATATTGCAATAGGCTTCTGGAAATGGTTACCCCAAATCATTGAAAATGAAAAAAAAGCTGTTGAGAAAATAAACCAATTGAGCGGCCTGCTTCCCATCTGCTCACATTGTAAAAAAATTAGAGATGACAGCGGTTATTGGAGCCAAATCGAAGATTATATCTCACATCATTCTGAGGCGATGTTCAGCAATGGCATTTGCAAAGAATGTGCAAAAATATATTACCCTGATTATAAAATTTATGATGAATAAAAAAGTGAGTCGGAGCGGTTATTCTTCATAGAAAAATTGAGCCCAATCAAGTGTGCCTGAAAGCTTTTTTATCACCCTGAAAACAGAAAGGTTTTTTTAAATAATTTGTAAACAAGGGCAGAAGCCAGAAAAGATATTTTTGAGATGGCTTCTAAAAGCAGATAAGAAATTATTAAAAAGTTATTGATTAAAGGGCAATCACAGAATTGTCAACACCGGGAAATGGAGAGGGAAGAAATGCATCAGCACTTTCATCATTAAACCATTTTTCATCATCTACAAGGTATCTGAACTGGTAGGCTTTGCCTTTAGCAAGATCAATGGTTTGCGAAAAGTCACCGCTTTTAAGTTTTCGCATTGAAGGAGCGTCCTTGTCCCAGTCATTGAATTCTCCAATAATTTTTACTGATTGGGCAGGCCCAATATCCTTTTTTAGAACTTTGAAAGTAACTTTGCAGACAGGCTTTGTTTTTAACGATCTTTTTGCAAACATTTGTTCCTCCCTATAGGAGATTTAGAACTTTATTTAGGATTCTATTAGTTTACGAACGATTAAATATTTTTGCCCTTTTTTTTTCTTCCTGTCAAGAAAAAGGATTGTGATTATAATTTTGTTTATTGAACCAGCCAAACCACTACCTCTTAACCCTGGCTTTGTTGAGGTGTAAGGCTGCCCCCGATCGAATTCCGAATACTCTGTTCAGCTACTTGCCAAGAAACGGCTATATTGTTATACAGAGTGTCTTGATAATATAAATAATTTGTAAACAAGGGAATGGTGAAATTGGGAGAAAAAAATAAAGGTAAATTTATTGTTTTTGAAGGCATTGACGGATCTGGGAAAAGTACGCAGATACAAAATATATCAAATCGATTGGGAACCAAAGGCTATAAAGTTTATTCAACTTTTGAGCCCACAGATGGTCCGATTGGTTCCTTAATCAGGCAGATGCTTTCAGGAAAACTTGAGACGGATCAAAGGACCATTGCTTCCCTTTTTGCAGCAGACAGGACAGATCATCTGGTAAATAAAGACAATGGGATTGCCGTGAAAGTTGATCAAGGTGATGTCGTATTATGTGACCGATACTACTTTTCATCATATGCATACCATGCTCAGCATATTGACATGGAATGGGTGATTAATGCGAATGCTTTGAATGCAGAGATTTTAAAACCGGATTTAACGATTTTTATGGATGTTGACCCCGATATTTGTTTTGAAAGAATAAAAAATAATCGTGCGAATTTTGAAATGTATGAAAAGATAGATATTATGAAACAGGTTAGGAAAAACTATTTTAAGGCCTTTGATGTATTAAAGGATAGTGAAAAAATCGTGATTGTTGATGCAAATCAGACCGTGGAAATAGTCGAAGATGCAATTTTTTATGAAGTTAGAAACATATTAGATATTGATTGAAACAAACCAATAAAAGAGACCTTTGACAGTGTTCTAAGGTCTCTAAAAGGCAACAGCGACGTATGGGAGACAGCAAAAGAAAAAAAGTTTGTGTCATTGATGGTCAGGGTGGGGGAATTGGGTCTACAATAATAAAAAAGCTCAAAGAAAGGTATGATGAAAAAATAGAAGTCATTGCCCTTGGAACAAATGCCATTGCAACAGCACAGATGTTAAAAGCAAGAGCAAATAAAGGCGCTTCCGGCAGTAATGCCATTGTTCAGACAGTAAAAAATGCAGATGTCATCATCGGGCCTGTTGGGATTATTATGCCCCATGCAATGATGGGAGAACTGACACCACTTATGGCCCAGGCTGTGAGCTGCGCAGACGCAAAAAAAATTCTATTGCCATTAACCCAAGAGAATATAGAAATTGTAGGTATCAGTAACCTGCCGTTGCCTGAACTCGTTGATGAATTATTGAATAAATACGTATCTTTTTTATAATATATGAGGAGTGACTTTTATGTGTGAAGCAAATGCATATTTACTGGAAAAAGACGGCGAGACAAATGAAACGCTTTTAATGGAGGCAGTCGATAAAGTTGAACCGGATAAAGACGGGATTCGTCTAATATCCATTTTTGGTGAGCAAAAGTTTATTAAAGGCAGTATTGAGTCTTTATCATTAGTAGATCATAAGATTTATATCAGACAATAAAAAAAAGGCTAACCAGTAATAAATTTTTTACAGGTTAGCCTTTTATCTTATAAAGTTATAAAGACGACTACCAGCCCAGTGTCAGATACTCGTGCATTGAGTCGGCTGCAGCCCTTCCAGCACCCATGGCAAGGATAACAGTTGCAGCACCTGTTACAATATCACCCCCTGCCCAGACCCCTCTTTTTGATGTTTTTCCGGCGACAGGATCGCCTACAATATTTCCCCATTTATTCAGGGCAATATCTGGCGTTGAATTTGTCAACAGCGGATTGGCATTTGAACCAACAGATACAACAACAAGATCACAGTCAAACTGAAACTCAGAACCCTCAATAGGCATAGGTCTTCTTCTTCCTGATGCATCAGGTTCGCCCAATTCCATTTGAAGACATTCCATTCCGGTTAAACGGCCATTCTCATCACCAAAAAATTGAGTGGGGTTGGTCAAAAGTTTGAATTCGATTTTTTCTTCTTCTGCATGATGAAGTTCTTCATCTCTTGCCGGCATCTCTTCTCGGGATCTTCTGTAAACAACCTTTACGGAATTTGCACCAAGCCTCATGGCGGTTCTGGCTGAGTCCATGGCCACATTACCAGCCCCTAAGACAACAACATTCTTACCTAAGGCAATAGGCGTATCATATTCAGGAAAGAGATACCCTTTCATCAAATTTGTACGGGTAAGATATTCATTTGCTGAATAGATGCCTATCAGGTTTTCTCCGGGTAGATTCATAAATCTTGGAAGGCCTGCGCCGACACCGATATATGCAGCATCATATCCTTCTTCGAAAAGTTCATCAATAGTAACTGAGGCGCCAACGACAGTGTTGCATTGAATGTCCGCACCCATTTTTTCAAGTGCGGCAACTTCAGCAGCAACAATTGCTTTTGGAAGTCTGAATTCAGGAATTCCATACACCAATACGCCGCCAGGTTTATGGAATGCTTCAAAGATTGTGACCGCATGCCCTTTAAGCAATAGATCGCCTGCAACCGTTAATCCAGATGGACCGGATCCGATAACTGCCACTTTCTTGCCTGTTTTTTGGGCAACAGCAGGAATTTCACCTGTATCATTTTCGCGTGCATAATCTGCAGCAAATCTTTCAAGATAGCCAATGGCGACCGGCTCTCCTTTCTTGCCTACAATACATTTGCCTTCGCATTGTTCTTCCTGGGGACAAACACGGCCGCAAACAGCGGGAAGTGCATTGGTTTCCCACAGTTTTTTAGCCGCACCCATAAAATCGTTTTCAGCAATTAATTTTATAAATTCAGGTATTTTAACTGAAACAGGGCATCCTTGAACACAGAGCGGTTTTTTGCATTGAAGACATCTTGAAGCTTCGGTCATTGCCATTTCTGCAGTCAGTCCATTTGGGACTTCTTGAAAATTTCTTCTTCTTACATCTGGATCTTGTTCAGGCATTTTTGCCCGCGGCACTTTTATTTTTTTATTTGCCATTTATTCCTCCATATATACAACCATAGCGGTCTATAGTATTTAAGCTTTACAGTTCTCATAGGCTTCTAAACTTTTCTTTTCATCATCAAGATAAGAAGCAAGACGTTTGGATAGTTCATCAAAATCTACTTTATGTCCATCAAATTCCGGGCCGTCCACACAAGCGAATTTGGTATCATTTCCAACAGAGACACGGCAACAACCGCACATGCCTGTGCCATCTACCATGATGGGGTTAAGGCTGACAAAAGTTTTGGTATTGTATTCTTTAGTAATAAGACTGCAAAATTTCATCATTGGAATGGGGCCAATAGCTACGACTAAGTCAATGTCACCTTTTTCAAGGACATCTTTTAATACATCTGTTACAAAGCCATGGTGACCGTGGGATCCATCATCTGTGCAGATATGCAAGTTAGTGGAAGCAGCATTCATTTGTTCTTCCATGATCAAAAGATCATAGGATCTGGAACCTAATATGGTTGTCACATCATTGCCGGCTTCTTTGAGCGCTCGAGTGATAGGATGGAGAACTGCAATACCCGTTCCACCACCAACGCAAATAACTTTACCAAAATTTTCAATATGGGTTGGTTTTCCAAGGGGGCCAATCAGGGCGTAAAATTCATCGCCAACCTGAAGGTCTTTAAACCGGGCTGTGGATTTTCCAACAACCATGTAAATAATTGTTATCGTACCCTTGTCTGGATTTGTATCTGCCATTGTTAAAGGGATGCGCTCTCCTGTTTCATCCGCTTGAAGAATCACAAATTGACCTGGTTTTGCCTTTTGTGATATTCGGGGTGCTTCAATTTCGTTAAGAATGATGGTCCCTTGAGCCATTTCTTCACGATTTACAATTTTTGCCATTATTTCCTCCTGTTCTATATATCTATAGTATATCATCAGCATTCGGCTGAAAGAATTCAATTGATTTAATACTGAATCAAAAAAGTTACGATAATACTCAGAAAAAACAAATTAAATCAAGTAGAAAAGGATAGTCAGAAAAGACAATTAAATCAATAAAAAATTATTTTATCTAAAAAGGAGTGTGATTTTAATAGGTTATCGTGTGATAATATTTATAAAAATTCTGTTTTTTGTTGGTCATTAATAGATACTTTTATGGATTTCCACAGTGATATGTTCATATTTACCAACTTGTTTAACCAGATCATGATAATATTTAGGGGGTTTATCATCACTTGAATTCAGGCTGATAATAAGAGAACACTCATTTTCTGACAGCTGCCATAAATGAATATCCTGGATATGGGTTGATTCTGAGTTGATCAGTGATCTCAAGGCCTTAATTTCTTGAGTAAAATCACCTTTATCTAATAAGACATTGCTGGTTTGCCTTAGAAGGCCAATGGCCCACTTTGCCACAACAACAGCCCCCAGGATTCCTACAAAAGGATCAGCCCAGGTAAAACCGAAGTATTTTGCAGTTAATAATGCAAGAATCGCTAGAACAGAAGTCAACGCATCTGTAATGACATGAAGGTATGCCGATTCCAGATTATGATCCTGATGATCGTGATGGTGATCATGTGGGTGTGAGTGGCCGTGATGGCCATGCTTTTTACTGCCATGACCTAAAATAATGGCTGAAACAACATTCACAATCAAACCGATGACAGCCACGATAATAGCTTCGTTAAACATGATGCTAACCGGGTTAATCATTCGTTCAATTGATTCAAATGCCATTGCACCGGCTGCGAGTAATAAGATGATAGCATTCGTATATCCACCAAGTACACCAACTTTACCTGTACCAAAACTGAAGTTTGGATTGTTGATATGTTTTCTGGCAAATATATAAGCAGCAAGCGTAATAAACAGAGCAACGGCATGGGTTCCCATGTGAATTCCATCAGATAAAAGTGCCATGGAACCGCTGATGATACCTGCAATGATTTCTGCAACCATTGTCATAAGCGTAATGATGACAACCACAAAAGTGAGCTTTTCATTCTTCTGTGATTTCGGAATTTGTTTTATCCTATGACAGTTGCTTCCCATTCTCTAAGAATGGATTTCTTTGTTTTGATTGTCAAATTAAAAAAATAGGGTTCGTACCAAAATAATTTAAAAAACATTGAAAAGCCTCTTCAATGCTATGAAAAGCGTTGTGTATTCCGCGTAAAACTATTGGAACTTTTAGTATAACTCTTTGATATAATATAATTTTGGTTGTAAATTTTTTTGTTGACTTATTCCTATTAAAAGAGTAGGAATTGGCCAATGGCAAACTATTCCTATTAAAATAGTAGGGATTAACCCGACTAATTTAGTAGGGTATATTTGAATGGAGTTTAAAAAGCAATCAGGGGATTGAACCATGTCAAAAGTTAAATCATTTCAGCTGATAATTCTTGCGATGATTGTCTTGTTCATTATGGTTCCTTTTATAGGGCAAACCAGCATTAAAACGGATGATAATGATAAAAGACCAGATCGTATTATGATTCAGCTTGAAGCAGAGTTGAGCAAGGACGAAATGCCAGCTGTCGGTTTCATGCATGATCTTCACACTCAGGCTGTAGATGGAGATTGCAAGGCCTGCCATGATGAAAAAGATAGCACGTTTATCTTTAAATTCAAACGGACAGACAAGAAAGCTTCCATGGAATTGTATCATGATGAATGTGTTGCGTGTCATGTGGAGAAAAAACAAGCAGATGAAATAGCAGGGCCCATTGCTTCTGAATGCCGATCCTGCCATGCTGTCGATAAATCCAAAGCATCGTCTTGGAAAAAAATTACGTTTGATAAATCATTACATTATGTTCATGAAAGTTCAGCCCAGATAAAAGGAATGAGCCAGGCAGACAAGGACAATTGTAGCCGCTGTCATCATAAATATAATGAGAAAACCAAAGAAATTTATTACATTAAAGGTGAAGAAGAGTCTTGCTCTTATTGTCACAGGCCAGTTCAAAAGGACTCCATAAGAACGATTCAGCAAGCATCTCATGATGCCTGTGTGAGTTGTCATCAAACCTTAAAAGTGAAAAAAGTTGCTGCAGGTCCTGTAACCTGTAAAGGGTGTCATGAATTAGAAATGCAGCAAAAAATTGAAAAAGTGGCAGATGTCCCCCGTCTCAAACGAAACCAACCTGATGTTGTTGCTATTACAGGCTGGAAAAAGGGCAGTAAGATAAAAAATACCTATATGAATGCTGTGGCTTTTGATCACAAGTTCCATGAGACAAACGCTGAAAGCTGTAAAGTCTGTCATCATGAAACATTAAAAAAATGTACTGATTGCCATAAAGCAGATGGATCAGATCAACAAGGCGAATTTATCAGTCTTGAGCAGGCGATGCATAAGCAGGATACAAACAGAAGCTGTCTTGGTTGCCATCAAGAACAGACTAAAAACGCTGATTGCGCGGGTTGTCATTTTAATGTGTCTGCAAATAAAGACGGATCTGAATCTTGTAAAACCTGTCATAATTTGAACCACAAAGATCTTATTGTTGAGCCAGCCCAAGTAGCTAAAACGTCTTTGTCAGAGATGTCTGCAGGATATACATCTGTTCAAATAGATAAGATTCCAGAAGAAATTAAAATAGATGTGTTGTCCAAAGATTATAAGCCCAGCGTGTTTCCGCATCGAAAAGTTGTTCAGGCCATTTCAAAAAGAGTTGAAAAGAGTCAAATGGCCAAAGCGTTTCACACAGATCAGGCAGGGTTGTGTATGGGATGCCATCACAATAGTCCTAAAACACTTGAGCCACCACAGTGTGGATCCTGTCATAGTAAAAAAGGACCTTCAGTGGATGGCAGACCTGGATTAAAAGGGGCATATCACGGTCAGTGTATTACCTGCCATCAGAAAATGGAAGTTCAAGCTGTGGCAGCAACAGACTGTGTAAAATGTCATGAAGAAAAGAAATAGAATATACAAAGAATATAAATAAAAGGGTATAATTATGGCTATTTCTCGTAGAAAGTTTTTGGGCACACTTGGGGCAGCGATTGGTGCTACCACTACTGGCGCCCTGAAAAAAGCGTATGGTGCCTCAAACAAACATTTCAAGGGATATCCGGATAGTTTAGGCGTTCTCCATGATACCACCAAATGTATTGGTTGCCGGAAATGTGAACAAGCCTGTAATGAAGTGAACAAGCTTGATAAACCCGAAAGACCATTTGATGATCTAAAAGTATTGGATCAAAAAAGACGGACAGATGAGGCCGCATATACGGTGGTCAATAAATTTAATAACCGCCCGGAAGTTTTTGTAAAAAAACAGTGTAACCACTGTCAAGAGCCTGCATGTGCTTCAGCATGTTTTGTAAAAGCATTAAGAAAAGATAAATCCGGTGCTGTGGTATATGATGAATCACTTTGTGTGGGTTGCCGGTATTGTATGGTTGCCTGCCCCTTCAATATTCCTGCATATACTTACAATGATCCTTTAACACCTAAAGTCACCAAATGTACCATGTGCCTTCCTCGAATCCAGGAAGGTAAATTGCCTGGTTGCGTGGATATCTGTCCTAAAGAAGCCCTTGTTTTTGGGAAGCGTGATAACCTTTTGAAAATTGCTAAAAAGAGAATAAGCAAGCATCCGGATCACTATATTGATCATGTTTATGGCGAACATGAGATGGGCGGCACCAGTTGGCTTTATTTGTCTGGTATTCCCTTTGAGCAGATAGACATGAGAGAAGACTTAGGCGTCACTCCTGCCCCGCAGTTTACCTCTGGTGCTTTGGGAACGGTTCCGATTGTTGTGGGACTTTGGCCTGTACTTCTCACGGGCGTCTATGCCATATCAAAACGAAAAGAAAAAATTGCCAACCAGGAAAAAGAAGACGCTGTTCAAAAAACCGCGAATGAAGCAACTGAAGAGATGAACAAGCAGCTTTCACAGCTTAGAGATAAAATGACCAAAGAAAAAGAAACAGCTGTTCAGAACGAAGTGAAAAAGGCGCTTGATGAAGCAGCGAAAAAGGCTGAAGAAGAAGCCAAAGCTGCCCTAGAAGTAGATGAATCTTCAGAAGATGAAGAAGCGGATGAACCTGTTGATGATGATAAAGCACCTGAAGATACAGGCAAAGAGGAGGAATAAATGGCACAAGAAAATACCATTGCTCAAAAGCAACTGCTTACACCCTTTAATGTGGTGGCCGGTATCATTATCTTTGTTGGTTTGATCTTAACCATTCTCAGGTTCACCAAGGGAATAGGTGCTGTGACTAATCTTGATAATAATAACCCCTGGGGATTGTGGATCGGATTTGATTTGTTGTGCGGTGTCTCTCTGGCTGCCGGTGGATATGTTACATCATCTGCCTGTTATATATTTGGATTGAAAAAATATCATTCAGCTGTCAGACCTGCGATTCTTACTGCTTTTTTAGGGTACGCACTTGTTGTGTTTGCATTAAATTATGATGTGGGTCGCCCCTGGAAATTACCGTATCCGATTTTTTATTCACAAGGAACCTCTTCATTATTATTTGAAGTAGGTCTTTGTGTATTTTTATACTTAAATGTATTGTTCATTGAATGGACACCGGCTGCATTTGAATGGCTGGGATTTAAAAAAATTCGCGGTTGGGTTATTCGACTCACTCTGGTTCTCACCATCTTTGGTGTTGTTCTATCCACCCTTCATCAATCATCGTTAGGTGCTCTTTTCTTGATTGCGCCCTCCAAACTGCATCCGTTGTGGTATTCTGGATATCTACATGTCTATTTTTTCATATCCAGTATGTTTGCCGGTATGTCCATGGTTATTTTTGAAGGGACTTTGGCCCATCGCTGGCTCCATGACAAAATGGATGAAACCCATTTGGCTGAATCCGACGGCGTTGTCTTAGGGTTTGGTAAAGCAGCCTCTTTTATTATGATGGGGTATGTCGGTATTAAAATTATTGGTATTGCTGTGGACAACAATTGGCATTACCTGACAACAGGATGGGGATTGTGGTTTTTGGTTGAATTGATTGGGTTTGTTCTTTTCCCCGCCATACTTTTTAGTGTGGGAGCCCGAGAAAAGAAAACAATGCCTATAAGGATCGCCGCTATCTGGACAGTTTTAGGAATTGTGCTCAATAGATTAAATGTATCTCTTATTGCATTTAACTGGCACCTGCCATCGGCTGATCGCTATTTCCCAAGTTTTATGGAAGTTGGAACAACCCTCTTCATTGTTACCATAGGAGTGGTTGCCTATAAA
>JAAEKY010000785.1 GCA_024227235.1 Desulfobacteraceae bacterium
AAAATAATTGGAATCGATTTTGGAAAGCCTTTCAGAGATAGAACTTCTGCGTACTTTTTCCTCTTCACCCAAACCAAACAAGGCTTTGAAACCACTGCTGTTAAAGGTGTCTTCTAAGGTTCTTTGGCTTAATTTTTCATTGTCGAAGATACAGAAAAGCAAAAGGTAGAACATTTTCTTGCCATGAAGCACCTTGCTGTAATAGTCCACTTTCGTGGTTGCAGAAAGATGGGTTAAAAGCGCTTCGGGAATAAAATCCAAAACTTGTTTAAGAGAAATCTTGTGGTCTTTAAATACTGACATAATTAATTGATTATCAGATGCAAAGATACGAAATAAAACCCATTAACCCAAATTAAATTACTGAAAATCAACAAGTTAACCAAAAAAAATCAAACAATTTTAAATACAAAAAGTCGGAAGAAAAATCTTCCGACCATGACTACTTCTAGAAGCGGATTTTTTTATTGTAAATGATGAAGAATAGCTTGAGATTTCAGTTCGGTTTCTCGCCATTCTTTTTCTGGCGAAGAAAGTGCCGTAATTCCGCCACCTGCAAAAGCGATTACTTGATTTTTGTAAATTTTAGCACATCTAAGATTCACAAAGTAATAAATTTCTTCCTCGGTTTCTATTTTAATGTAACCTGCGTAAAATTCACGGTTATATTGTTCGATTTCTATAATTTTTTCTTTGCAAAATTCCTTCGGAATTCCACAAACTGCAGGAGTAGGATGGAGTTCTTCAATTAATTCTTCAAGTCTATTATCTTCAATTTTAGCAGTGAAATCAGTTCTGAGATGCTTAATATTCCCCGAAATATGATTGTAAGTTTCAGACTCTTCGACATCGCTCAGAGTGACATATTTTTTTAAAATTTCAGAAATATAA
>JAAEKY010000786.1 GCA_024227235.1 Desulfobacteraceae bacterium
GCGAGCGAGTGCTTTCTGATTTTTAGCTGAAGATCGTAGTCAGCGCTTTTTGTAACTTTTTTGCGGAAAAAAGTTAAAGGAAGTATATTTTCGTCTGATAATGGCTATACCCGCTGTTTGAAATTTGCAACTTCAAACCTGTATTTCTTATGGTTTGCTATAGAATCTTTATGATCATGTCAAACAGAAAAGG
Source organism: Desulfobacteraceae bacterium (assembly GCA_024227235.1). Lineage (GTDB taxonomy): Bacteria > Desulfobacterota > Desulfobacteria > Desulfobacterales > Desulfobacteraceae > Desulfobacula. The sequence continues at coordinate 194 of JAAEKY010000786.1, forward strand.
TATTACTTCCCTTCCGATCAGGTAAAGACCAACCACTTCACCCGGAATCAGCCCAAATCATCTTTTTGGCAGCCTGTTTTGCAATATCAGCCCGGCTGACTTGACTCATTAATTATTCTGACATATTGGCATTTTTGCAATAAAATTTTACAAGAAACCAAAAAAAATCAAAATAATATTTTATTTTTATTTTTTTCTAAAATTTATGCCAATCTGGCAAGATAAATCCAATGCAAACACAATTTTTTAACTTTCACATAAAACCCTATTTCTATGAGTAGAGCAACAAAAGCAATTACAATCATTGCCATAGCAGCCCTCGGACTGCTAGTGAGTAAAAACTTAAATCATCGCAATGATACATCAATCTACACAGCAACGATAAGCGGGAATACGACCTTAGCTGGAACAGATGTTTTGTATGACGGATTAATAAGTCCCGGTCATTCACCGGGCAAAGTTACAGTAACAGGAAATTTCACGATGGGAAGC
>JAAEKY010000787.1 GCA_024227235.1 Desulfobacteraceae bacterium
AGAGAACGGTGTTTTAAGACTCTCACGATATCCCCTATTATCAACCTGGGGATTTTATTTGTGAGGGAGATTTTTCCTTACTTTTACTGGGGAAATCTCTCCCAAGGCTGAAAAACCAGAGCCCACCTGGGATTCATTACTTAAAATGGTAGGTGTGTACGTTTTACTTTTAACTTAATCATCATTACAAAATAAATTTAGAAGAAATTTTGAACAAGACCGAAATGAGAGCCAACTTAGGACTCTCCTACAAAAAAATAGCTTTCCTTCTTCCTCTCTTTGACTATAAACTCAAATTGTCATAACCAGGGGATCGTTTATAGATCACTGCCAACCATATCAGGGAGGAGTATAGAGGAACAAGTGGAATTTAGTGGGCCATTTGCCAGTTGGTATCAGTTAACTAAGGAGGACTTCTCCCCTAGTAGATTATTTTATGTGTTTTTATGCAGTCTTTTGAATACATTTCTGGTTGGAAATATTATCCCTTTTTGACTGATTCTAC
>JAAEKY010000788.1 GCA_024227235.1 Desulfobacteraceae bacterium
AAAAACTTTTGCTATATTCCAAAAGACATTCAATTTAATAAAGATGCAGTTTTTTCACTTCTTACATCAAACAACACCATCAAAGGTACTCAATTTGAGAACCTTCCTGACACAGGTGATGTACCAATGGTGATTGATATGTCATCAGATATCCTGTCACGCCCTCTTGATATGAGTAAAATTGGTATGATCTATGCCGGTGCCCAAAAAAATATCGGACCATCTGGAGTATGTATGGTCATAATCCGACAAGACCTGTTGGATCTATCACCTGATAATCTTCCCAGCATGTTAAATTATAATACCTTTGCAAGCAAGAACTCCATGTATAATACTCCTCCTTGTTTTGGTGTTTATACAATCCAGCTTGTATTAAAATGGATAGAAGAAACCATTGGCGGTCTTGAAAAAATGGATGCACAAAATCGTAAAAAAGCCGGCATGCTCTATGATTACATGGACAGCTCAAGCTTTTACAATGCAACTGCAGAAATAGGGTCTAGGTCATTGATGAATGTAACATTTCGTCTGCCAAGCGAAGATCTTGAAGCAGCATTTGTGAAAGAAGCAG
>JAAEKY010000789.1 GCA_024227235.1 Desulfobacteraceae bacterium
GAAGGCACTGAATTACCCCGTTAAACCAATGAAGATCTATTCTTTAGAATTTTAGAGAAAACAATCGATTTCAACCAAAAAATGAACCGGGCAAGCCGGTTATTTTCAAAGTTCAAAAGGTGAAGAAGGCTTACTCAAACTCCCAGGACTGTCGGTGTCTGTAATCCCTTATAATTTCTATTCGCCGATTGGTGGTGTAGGAATAATCGTACCTGTTATTCCCGTTGGTGGAGAATCCAAATCAGATCACAGCGAAAGCCCAATGCACCTTTCTATCGAACTTGAAGTTGAAGACGGATTTTTCGTTTTGGAACCATCTAAAATAATTTTACTCTATAATGGGCACGAATACACACCTGTAAAAATGAGCCGAAAATATGGGAGTAGGTCATATAGAAGATCACATAGTGCTGGAGCAGTTCCTGGGCACTGTTGGGAGTGCGCTTATATAGCTCATAGGCTTGATCCAAAGGAAATGCAGGATATAAATGAGGTAACTATAAGAGGAAAGAGCTGTTTTATGTTTGAATTTGAAGTAAAAACGATACATCCAAAAGAAAACTTCAGTCTTGATCCTCCCCAGAGATTGTACACCTGAAGTTAAGCTACAATAAGTGATATTATGTATGTCAACATATTTATACGTTTCAAACGTATAAATATGTTGACTATTATCCTTTTAAATCATATAGGTTGATCATGGAAGAAATTTTATACCAATATAATCCCTGGTGGGAAGAGTCAGTTTTCAATGACGAGATCATACCGAGAGAACGTTATCTGGGTAAACTTATTAAACACCTGGACAACAAACAGATTATATCTCTGACAGGCCTGCGTCGTGTTGGCAAAACTACATTAATGAAATTGATCATTAAAGAACTTATCGGAAAAGGTATATCTTCAAAACATATTTTATATATCAGTTTAGATGATTACCTTTTTCATCAAAAGAGTATCATTGAAATAATCAATGAATACAGAAAACTTCACAAACTTATGATCGAAGAAAAAATTTATCTTTTTTTAGATGAAGTGACATATAAAGATAATTTTCATATTCAGTTAAAAAACATATATGATTCTCAAAATACCAAAATTTTTGCAGCATCTTCTTCAGCTTCAATGTTAAGAGATAAAAAAGCCAGTTTGACCGGCCGCGCAATAACATTGGAAATAAAACCATTAGACTTGGAAGAATATCTAATTTTTAAAGGAATCACAGTAAAAAAACGTGATAAGCAATTATATAAATCATATTTTCTCGACTACATCAAAGATGGCGGAATGCCGGAAAATGTTTTAAACCCGAACCGGGAGTACTTGATGAATCTGGTTGATGATATTATTCAAAAAGATATCACGGCCTTTCATGGTTTGAAAAATCATCAAATCCTTAGAGACTATTTCCTGCTCCTTATGGAACGGAGCGGAAAACAATTAAGCATCAATAAAATTGCAAAAATATTAAGTATATTACCTGATACTTCTAAAAGATATTTAAGCTATTTCGAATCCACTTATCTTATACATCTGCTCCCTCGATGGGGGAAAACCAATCAAAAATTGTTATCTGCAAAAAAAATATATGCTTCCGATCTTGGTATCAAACATCTTTTTATGGGAGCCAGAGATCTCGGAAGCTATTTCGAGAATTATATTTATTTGGTATTGCGCAATAATAAAATACTATATTACCTATACGAGAATACTGTTGAAATAGATTTTTATACGGATGATAAAATCCTGATCGAATCAAAATTTTATTCGAAACTCAATGAGAAACAAAACAAGTTGTTTTCCGAATACCCTGCAAATAAAAAAATAGTGATAGACTCTGTAGACAAATTAGTCCTTCTAAGGGAGTTATAAATTCAACAAAAAAATGAACCGGGTGTGACCGGTTATTTTGGTGTTATCGTCTTCATGCAGATCTGGCAGATAGACCGATAATCATCAAGAACGATATCGATAAGGGAAGACTGTAAATGAATGATGATAACTGGAAAGACTATCAAAGATTCAAAATAAGCAACCAAGATGTTAATGCATATTATGATTTAGTTAGAACTGCTTTTATTAAGGGTGTTGAAAAAGTCAGTCCTCCTTCAAAATTCTCTAATGCAATTGATTTGGGCTGTGGTAGTGGTGAATTGACCCAGGAATTGCTCAAATATGCTGATTTGATTACAGGAGTGGATTCTTCACCAAAGCTGATTCAACTGGCTCAACAGACATCAGACCCGATGAAGTCGAATTTTGTTTTATCTGATGTGCTTGATCAGGGTTTCTTTTCATTATTAAATGAAGAGCGATTTGACCTCGTAACTGCAGCCTGGCTGCATAACCATCTGCTCCATGAAACTGAGCAGCATCAACTGCTTAAAAGAATACTTGATTTGCTCAATCCAGAAGGGGCTTTTGTTTTTCTGATTCCATCTTCTGCATTTGCATCCCCACGAACACAATCATTCATTGCCAAATTGGGCTGGAAACAAGCCTGGTTGGAAGAATCTTATCACTGTTCCAAAGGAGTCTACTCCTTTTCTGATTCAGACTGGGTAGAAATGAATGTTTGGCAGCCCATGTGGCTGGCAGATCTTTACATGAAGGATTTTTCTGTGAATTTCTTAGATGTAAAAGCCATTAGTTTAAGCCACCGTGGCATGGGTGACAGCCTGATAGAGCCTCCGTTCGATGTCATGTTTGGACACCGAAAGGAAAGTATTAACAAGGTATGAAATGGATCAAACCTTCAGTTGACTCTTGTTTGATAAATTCACAACAATGAACATGCTACGGGCAAGCCGCAGATGTTAAAGTTCACCTGGACACGCTCGGGCGGGCTGGAAAATTATCTGATTATATGGTAC
>JAAEKY010000790.1 GCA_024227235.1 Desulfobacteraceae bacterium
CTGGTTGATATAACAGAAATCATTGACTATACCGTTTTTGAAGACTGGTTTAATTTCAACTACACCTTGAACCCAGAAGAAGAAAATTTTTTACAGGAACTCTTAGATGACAATATCCGCTTTTTAGATAGCTACTCGGAAGAAGAGTTAAAAGCACAACTTATCATTCCCTTAATTAACAAGGTTAAATTTTTTTTAAATGGCGTGCGTGGTTGGTATGAAAGACCCCTAAAAGGGATTATTAATGGCACATTATTACATGGCAAAACGGATTACATGGTAGCGCGGGGGATTGAAACTCCAAAGCAACCTTACTTTTTCATTCAAGAATATAAAAAAGAACTGGGTGATAGACATCCCAAAAACCCACTTTTAGCAGAAATGATGGTTGCCATGCAATTAAACCAAGAAAATCTCATGCGTGGTGCTTTTGTTATTAGCCGACTTTGGAACTTTGTTATTTTAAAGAAAATCAGTGATAACAAGTACGAATATTTTCGTTCACCTGATTTTAATGTCATTAAAATTCAAGAACTTAAACAGATTTATATTAATTTGCAAGCGATAAAAAATATCTGTCTGAATCAGAATTGACAGAATGAGAGAATTTTCCGGATGAATCGAAGAAAAGGTGGGTAGGCGGTTAATTCAATGCCATTAAGTTAAGCCTTGGGGGCGCATTCCCATTTTCACGGTTAAGTTGAGTACAACGAATTACGGGGATAAACGAATAAGGCTACTCAACCCTTGATGATTTTTGAATCAAGTGGATGGTTCAAAAAATGCCAAAGAGGTTCGTTTTTGGATTATCAATTAATGAGAACACGTCCTTCTGTTAGGGTTTTAATTCGTTTATCCCCGTAATTCGTTGTACTCAAGACAGATAAATTGATATAAAGCACCCAAAAAATGGGAATGCGCCCGATGAGTTTGACCAACAATTTGTTGGGGTGCCGATATGACCTGTTTTGGTCATTTTGGTGTAACTCTTTGATTTGGTTAGACAAAATTTGTGCCATCTTTTTTTATTTTTATGTTTTACCCCGTTGGGGTTATGAATTTTATAAGATATACCAACCCCAAAGGGGTTAAATATGAATAGCCACCGATGAAATCGGTGGAATATATTGATGGATTTAACACCCCAGGTGCTGCCTTCCTCAACTTTCAAAAAACTTGATTTTTTAAAATGTTAAAACATAATGATGTTAAACCAAGGTAACTACTCAGGGCAACCACAAGGGATTGCCCCCCCTACATTTGTGAACTGATTTATATGAAAAACGATATAGATATGACCAATGCATCCAAAGACTTATTCATCTCCTACGGGCGCCGAGAAAGCTTAGGCTTTGTTGGGCAATTGCACCAACGACTAAAATTAGCTGGCTAC
>JAAEKY010000791.1 GCA_024227235.1 Desulfobacteraceae bacterium
AAGTATTGTGATAATTTTCAGGGTGGGGGGTATAAGGATTGGAGAATGCCAACAAAAGATGAATTGGCTCAATTGTATGATACCAGAAAAACTTACAAACCCGCACAATATAAAAGATTAGATGTACATATAACAGAGTTGATAAGGCTATCAACTCCTTGGGTATGGGTCTCTGATGGAACAACCAACTGGAGGGCTAATTATTTTGGTTTTGACGTAGGATCAATAACTTTCGGTTATAGAAGTGAAACTTTTGCAAAAAGGGCTTTACCAGTGCGAAATGCAAAATGATTAATTTCATTTTCACTCAAGAATTCTTATCCAATCAATAAAAAAAAGAATATTTTAGGGTCAACAGTAGTTGTCGACCTATTCAAAATCCTCAATCTTCAAATAATCCAAACATCTTTTAGGTTAAGGATAATTATCTTTGTACGTAACAAAATCTGATTTTTCTTGTTCTTTTTAAGTGTTGATGGATTATATAAAACTTTTCTACAATCACCAACTGATGATTGCCAAGGAATAGCTAAATCAATCTTTTTTTTTGTATCCACTGGGTAAAACATTGGAAAAATCGTGTTTAATCCCACGAAGATTTTCAGACATACCCACAAAAAAATAACCTCCCGGTTTTAAAGCATGATAAAGATTATTTACAACTTTCTGCCGCGTTGGTGTGTCGAAATAAATCATGACATTCCTGCAAAAAATGATGTCAAATTTATCAAAAGTTTTTCCTTCCAGTAGATTGAGCTTTTCAAATGTTACCAATTGCTGAACTGCAGGTTTTACCTTGACATAATCTTGCCATTTACCTTTTCCGCTTTGAAAATAGGTATGCAAAATGGGGAGGGGTACCTTTTGTACCCGTTCTTTAGGATAAATACCGTTCTTCCCCTTTTGAAGCATAGAATTAGAAACATCAGATGCATAAATACTGAATGAAAAAGAATTGGCAAGCATTTGAACTGCAATAGAAAACGCTTCTTCGCCACTGGATGATGCCGCACTCCAGATTTTTAAAGTCCTTTTTTTATCCAGTGTTTTAATCAGATATTCACAATGTTTGTTTTCTCTGAAAAAAAAAGTGTGGTTGGTGGTTGTTGCATCTATAAATTCATTATATTCATCCTGACTGTTTGATATTAAGCGAATATAATCAGATACAGAAGTTGTCCCAGTCAGTCTCATCCTTTTTGCAACTCTTGCAATAAGAAGCGTAGTCTTTTTCTCATTCAGGACGATACCTGATTCTTTATAAACTATTTTAGATAGTTTCTGATGTTGGGCAACATTGATTTTTGTTTCAGGTTCCATTTAATACTTCATATTCTTTATTCGTGTATTTGTCATACCTTAAACTTTGAAATGTAGATGTACTGCATTTATCATCAATAGTCAGTTTTTTTCATATCCATTCAAGTTCCTATTAAATCTGAAGCTTCGTCGATATCAATAATGTTTTTTTTGAGATAACTCTTAGTCTTATACTTTGTGATATTCATTAATTTTTGAGTGATGACTCCCATTCTGACAATATGTTCATCCATTAGTTTTATCTGATCTTGGATTGGGTCATTCTTTTCGACATCGAAACTCATCATTTGAGAGGCCCCCAATATGACCTGCATAGGTTGGTTCAATTCATGGCAAACGGCGCCTGCCATCTCCAACACACCTTGAAGCTTTTCTTTCTGGAGTTTTGCATCTATTGCCTTTTTGCGTTGTGATACTGCCAGTGATAGAGCCAATGATAGAAAAACAATTGAAATAAAAATAGCACTCAAGTATGGCAGCCACTTGTACAAAATTATGGTTTTAACTGCAGCGATTTTGCTGGCCGGTACCTGTAATACAATTTTCCAAAAAAAATTTTTTCCTGATAGCACAGAATCACTTGCCTGATTAGCAACGGCAGATCCGGTACTGCTAAGCATACCACTTCCTAACGGCCAAATTGTTGTAAAGGTATATATACCCTGATCGCTGGTAATTTGCCCTTCATTGTCAGCTGATATTTTTTTCCAGACTTCAGGATGGCGTTTGGCTAAAGTTTGATCTTTACGATTTTCATACATAAATCCCCACTCATCTTCCGGGATTTGCCCCCTTAGCCAATATCCTTGAGAATTTAGCAGCATAAAAGAATTGACTGAATCTGATAATGCCTGTTCCAAATTGTGTATCAAGGTTTCACCAAAATAATTAAACAAAACAATGCCTTTTTTCTGACCTGAAAGATCAAGCACAGGTGTACCAAATCGAATCATGGGCTTTAGAGGGTGCTGGATCTGGCCATTTTCAATATTTAAATCAAAAGGAGACACGAATATGCGACCAGATTCCAATGCAATGGTATCCGTAAAGTAATATCGTTTTGATTTGTTTTGAAGTTTATCTTTTGATACAATACCAGGTCTGTTTTGATTAAAATTTATACGAATTTTCTCCATACCGGTTTTATCCAGAAATCGAATTTGGTCATAGCGTTTTGAGTGTATACAAAATTTCTTAAAATCTTCAGCAACCCTTTGCCTTAAAGTTGGATTGTCATTTTCTATCACCTGGCGCAAATTTGGGTGAACTGATAAAAAAAATAAATCTGTGACAACTGACATAATATTGTCGTTAGCTATTCTACGCATTTTTTCTATAGTCTGTAGCTCATTTACCATTAAAACTTTTTTGTTTGTTTTTGATTCTTGAACTAAAAAGATTATTGTAATTCCCAAGAAAAACAACAACAATGGTACAAAAAATACTAGAAATAATTTTATTGAATTGCTGGAATTTTTTATCATAAGTACTGATCTTATTTTAATTGTCGGAATAGTTGTATCCTCAATATTTTTCTCATAGGGTTGTGTACATAGTCTCTAAAAGTGAAATTGTTTTATTGGGGATATTGTAGATATCTTGAACATGATCAACCGCACCAATGTCAACAGCTTCTTTTGGCATTCCATACACTACACAGGATTTTTCATCCTGTGCAATATTGATTGCACCGGCCTTTTTCATTTCAAGCATTCCTTTTGCACCATCTTTGCCCATCCCGGTAAGAATAATGCCTATAGCATTGGCTCCTGCATATTTTGCTACGGTTTTAAATAAAATATCCACCGCCGGCCTCTGATAATGGACAAGGGGGCCTGTTTTGACTTCGACATAATATCTAGCCCCGCTTCGTTTCAAGAGCATGTGATAATTGCCCGGTGCAATCAAGACCTGGCCATTTGTAACTGTATCTCCATTTTGGGCTTCCTTGACTCGCATCTGGCACAGTTCATCCAGCCTATCGGCAAAAGAAGTTGTAAACTGAGCCGGCATGTGCTGAACCACTACAATTCCCGGAAAATTTTGCGGCAGCCGGATCAATACTTTTTTTAAAGCTTCCGTGCCACCTGTAGACGCACCAATCGCAATGATTTTATTTGTTGTGGCAGCAAGGGCTTTCGATTTAATAGCAGCCATTGGTTTTCTCTTTTGAGTTAATACAGGTTTTAGTTTCGCTCCATAAACTGCTCTGATTTTTTCAGCAAGCTGAACACTCATATCGCCGACAGAGTATGCCGCACTGGGTTTGGATATCACTTCAAGTGCACCAAGAGAAAGCGCTTCAAGGGCTATTTTGCTTCCCTTAGTACTTAAAGAACTGACAATTATCACAGGCAATGGAAAATGTTTCATTAACTTTCTTAAAAAAGTGATACCGTCCATTCTCGGCATTTCGATATCAAGCGTAATTACATCCGGTTTTAATGCAACGATTTTATCCCGGGCGACATAGGGATCAGGAGCAGTACCTACAACCGCTATGCCCTTTTGTTTAGATAATTGCTCCGTGAACACTTTTCTAACCACTGCAGAGTCATCAACCACCAGTACTTTTATATCTTTCGGCATTAAAAATCTCCAGAAATTTGATCAATCTGTCTTTAAAAGTATTGCCATTTTTGATATAGTAGTTTCTATAATCGTTAGTTTTTCATTTTCTTGAATTGCTGATTCGTCTATAATTTTAGGGATACTCAGTTCAAATGGTACGTTGGATTCTGTTTTACTCAATGCGTTGCCACACACCATATTCAGCATTTCTGTCAACGTCCCTGAAATATGCTCATCTGTGAGCATCTCCTTGGCTTCTCCTATAAAATTTTCAGCCATTTCAGCAACCAGGCCCTTCGGCGCTACTATCGCCAAGCTGCCGGAAGTATCCCCAGTGAATGCCAGCTGGCAGATAATTTTATTTTTTTTACTTAATCCGCATTCTATAAGCGTAGACTCTCCATCAAATTCAACCGGTAAAAAAAACATGGTCTCCATAACTTCAGAAATCGAAGTCATCATCGCTTTCATCAAGGTCTTCCTCATAATCCACTTCTCCAAGTATATTTACAATTAAATCTCTTATTGCTTCAGCCGTAAACGGTTTAGTGATATATCCTGCAGCACCGCAATCCATAAATTCTTTAATTTTTGATTCATTGCCCTCTGTTGAGATAACAACAACCGGGATATCTTTTGACGTATCGTCCTTTTTTATCGCCTTGATTAAATCCAGCCCGTTCATGACGGGCATATTATAATCAGTAAAAACGATATCCACCCAGCTGTTTTTTAACAGATTTATGGCTTCTTTTCCATTGGCAGCTTCAATCAGATCTGCACTACCATAACCTGCGGCTTTTAAGGTCCGCTTTATTACAGATCTCATGGGTAATGAATCATCCACTATCAGTATTGAATATGACATTGTTTTTTCCTGTATTTAAGTGTTAAACAATATGTAAGAGTTCTTCAACTTCCTGCATATTAATGCCAAACTCTGCAATAATCATTGAGACATCATCTGCAGAAAGCCCAAGTTCTTTCATGGCCTGAGCCTTAAATCGATAGGATAAACCATCAGACCCAACCCCTTGCCCCATCATCATACAGATGCAGTCAGCAAGGTAGACCGCAGCAATTTCTTTATCTTTAATCATTTTTTCATCTGCCAGGTGATGGTGCCTGATCAGCTTGATCATTTTTGGAGAAAATTTCCACATTTTTGCAATCAGAGCTCCAAGTTCTGCATGATCGATTCCCAGTATCTTTTTTTCAGCCTCTCTAAAGCTGAACCCTTTATCTTTAACGAGGAGGTTAATTTTCTTAACCTCATCAAATACATGAGATTCAAGAATGGTTTTACCAATGTCTTTCACAAGGGCAGCTGTAAATATTGTATTTTTATTTTTTAATGAAAGCTTTATGGCTACCTGCTTTGCAACCACAGCTGAGGAGACCGAATAGAGCCACATGTCTCCTTTTTCCATTCCATATCCTTTTTGCTTACCGGAAAGTGCCTTTGCACCGGATTTTAATAAAACCAATTCAATCACCTGGTCTGTTCCCAACAGATTAACAGCATCTTTTATGGATTCTGCTGGGTTTTTAAGCCCAAAAAATGCTGAATTACAGGTTTTCAAAACACTGGCAGTAATTGCTGGATCATACTGAATTACATTGGCAATATCTTCCATTGAGCTGTCTGGATTATCCACTACGGCTAAAAGCTGGTTGGCAACAGCAGGAATCGGCTTCAAATTTTTTAATTCTTTCATCAGATTCTGAAGAGTTGTCATATCTTCACCTCCTTTGATCCGGAAGTTTTTACGAATATATCTCCTGTTGCGATCTCAATTCTCACTGTTCGGTTCACATTACCACCAACATCCTGCTTATTGATCATTACATTATTTTTATGAAACATTTTTTTAAGAGCCATGTAATTTCTTTTACCAATATTGAAAAATCCTTTTTGGTCAAGAATTTCTGCTCCTCCTGCAACATATATCTGCATTCTCTGTTTGGCAGCCCCGAGTTTATAAGCTGTTTTAAATAGTCTTGGAATCCCGGAATCTGCAAACATATAGGGCCGTTGTTCAGCTTTACTTTTATCAATAGAAGATTCAGGCAGCATATAATGCAGCATGCCGCCAACTCTTGCTACTGAATCATACACCACCAACCCAATACAGGATCCCAAAGAATATGTAATAATCGATTCTTTAGGATTATTACTTACTTTCATATCTGCAACACCCACTATCTGTTTCACATGATATTCCTTTAATTTTTATGTTTATTCAAAATACACAGTGTGATAGTCAATTAAATTCATCCATTTGCAACTGCAAAAACACCGTGGATATCAAGGATGAGACCCACCTGGCCGTCGGCAAGGATTGCACCTCCGGCGATACCTTTGATATCCTCAAGGCTGTTACCCAGACTCTTGATAACGTATTCATCTTTACCTAAGAGTTCGTCGATGAGCAGTGCTCTTTTTTCTTCCTTTGATTCAACCACAACAACAAGCTTATCCCAGATAGTTTTCTTTTTGCTGCTGCTATTGTACATATCATTTAAACGGATAACAGGTATCAACCCCCCCCTGTCTTTGACCATTTCTCCTTTACCTTCAACTGTAAAACAGTCCTCTTTAGGCGGCTTAAATGCTTTTTGGATAGCCGTTGTCGGGATAACATATCTTTCATCATCAACTCCCACCAGCATCCCGTCAATAATGGCGAGGGTTAAAGGTAGGCTGATGGTAAATTTTGTGCCTTGTCCCATCTGGGATTCAATATTCAGCTGTCCTCTGAATTTTTCTATTCCAGATTTAACCACATCCATGCCCACACCACGACCGGACACGTCAGTTATCTCTTTTGCAGTGGAAAAACCGGGTTGCATAATCAGATCATAAACTTGAGCATCGGTCAATTGTTCAGTGCCATCAATCAAACCTGTATTTTTGGCTTTTTCAAGGATAACCATTTGGTCCAGCCCCTTGCCATCATCTTCAATTTCTATGATGATATGCCCGCCTTTGTGATAGGCACGAAGAGTGATGGTCCCCTGGGAAGATTTTCCTTGCCCTGTTCGGTCTGATATGGCTTCAATCCCGTGATCACATGAGTTCCTGATCATATGCACCATGGGTTCATAAAGTGCATCCACAACATTTCTGTCAATTTCTGTATCTTCTCCTACCATATTTAAATTTATTTCTTTGCCCGATTTTTTTGATAGATCTCTGACAAGTCGTATCATTTTCATGAAAGTCGATTTTATGGGGATCATTCGCATGGACATGGCAATATTCTGCATATTGGTAACGATTTGACCCAGCTGTGCCACGTTTTGGCTCAACGAGGGATCGTCCACTGTCTTTTGTTTTAGCATGGACTGGGCAATAACCAGTTCTCCTGCATAATCCACCAGATCGTCAAGTTTTTCCGTGCTCACTTTTACTTGGGCTGCAATCTTTTTTTTCGAATGGGCTTGATCCATCAAGGCGCCTGCTATCTGTTTTGGAGCTGCTTGATTTTTTTCAACCAGAATTTCACCGATTTTTTTATCTGGCTGTTCTTTCTGGATATCCAGGGCCTGATCCAGGTTTTCTTTAGAGATATCTCCTTTTTGGACAAGGATTTCACCCAGAGGCATTTTTTCCCCTTTGGTGAGTGCAACCTGTAACTTTTGTAACTTATCCCGCAACCCTTCCACATCAATATGATCATCGGGTTGTAAAATCCCTGTTTGGGTTCCATCTTTTACCATATCAATTAGATTTTTTAAGGTATCTACAGATTCCAAAATGGCATCTGTAGCAATATCATTGATTAAAAAATCTCCACTGCGGGCGGCATCCAGAAGATTTTCTGTGGTATGTGAAAGTTTATTTATTTTGGTCAATGATAAAAACCCAGACACCCCTTTAATCGTATGAAAGGGACGGAAAATATCATTGATAATATCATTATTGGTTGGATCCTGCTCAAGATCAATCAGGTTGACTTCAATGGTATCAAGATTTTCTTCTGCTTCTGATACAAAATCAATCAGGATCTCCATATCATCCGGTGATATTTCTTTGGGTTCCGAGGGACCTGCAGGGGGTGTTGGTGTCACTTCTTCCTCCTTAGCTTCAGGTTTCTTGGGGGTTTGTTCTTCTTTTATTTTCATATCCAATAATTCTAAAACATCTGAATAATCAAATCCAAAAATTTCATCTTTTTCCATATAGCTCAAAATGGATTTAAGTAACAGCAGACCTTCTTCAATGGGTTTGGTATTATAGATGTTTTCAAGCGTCATATTTTCTACATACCCTTTGCAGGCAATAGCAATTTTATTGAGTATGGAAAACTCTTCTTTATTCGAAACATCAATAAGTTGATCCAAACAATTGAGCATGGCTCCAAGATCTGGGATATCTCCCGGGCAGAATCCGCCAATCAGCACCGAGAGTTCATCAAGGCTTTCTTTGACTCGGCTCAAATCAGAATCATGAGGTTCACGCTCGATGGCTTTGGATTCAGCAGGTTCAGGATGATCAGATGTTTCCAAAACATCCGGGATGGAAGATAATTCAGATATTATCTCACCCAAATTTTCCATTTGCTTATCAACATCTTTGGATCCATTTATTAATACAGCGTTTATCATTTTTTTTATTTTTAAGACTGTTTTTGCTTTGTCTTTTAAAGACAGTTCCATGCATTTTCCATGAATCTGTTTTAATATCGGCAGTAAACCAGTTAAGGAATCCGGATCTTCTGGATCTGCTAAAACAAAATCACAGGAAAGTTTGTCAATTAGTTTTTTAATACTTTCTATGGTCATCATACTGTCCTTTTCAACATATTCAAATATGATTATGTTGGCAGACACAGGAAAACATCCCATGCCTGTCAATGGTTACTTAGTATTTAAAAATTTTCAAAGTCTTCGTCGTCATCAAACGGAATGACCTGATCAGGTTTTACCTCTTTTGTATCATGCGCAAGCATTTTTTTCTTTCCGGTGCTGGCAGGGTGTGACTGGTGGGCAACGGGTTTCATGGTCCGAGTTCCGGTAGTGGTACTATCCTGATCTTTTTTACCGGTAACAAGCTGTACAAGGTCACCCACATAATCTTTGAGCTGCTCTGCCTGGGCATTCATCTCTTCAGAGGCGGATGCTGATTCTTCAGCATTGGCTGCATTCTGCTGGACCACTTTATCCATCTCTGTAATGGCAAGATTTACCTGTTCAATACCACTGGACTGTTCTTTGGAGGCTTCAGAAATTTCTGCTACCAGATCGCCAACTTTTGCTGCACTTTCCGCCACCTGGCCGAATGCATCATTGGTTGTTGTGACAAGCTCAGATCCATCCCCTACTTTTTTAACGGTTCCTTCAATCATCTCTGCTGTGTCTTTAGCAGCATCAGCAGCTCTCATGGCAAGATTTCTTACCTCATCGGCAACAACTGCAAACCCCGCACCTGCTTCACCTGCTCTAGCTGCTTCTACGGCTGCATTAAGCGCAAGAAGATTTGTCTGGAATGCGATCTCGTCGATGGTTTTGATAATTTTGCTGGTTTCTTCACTTGCTTTGGAAATGTCTTCCATAGAAACGATGAGCTTATCCATCGATTCATCAGCTGTTTTTACCACCTTGTTGGCCTCTTTCATCAGGGTATCTGCATGACTCGCATTTTCAGCATTTTTCTTGGTCATGGATGACATCTCTTCCATGGAGGAGGAGGTTTCTTCAATAGACGCTGCCTGTTGGCTAGCCCCCTCTGCCATGGACTGGCTGGATGAAGATACCTGACCTGATGCGGATGCCACCTGGTTAGCTCCTTCGCTCATTCCAAGGGTAATTTCGTTAATGGGTTTACTGATGGACCGTGCGATCAGTATGGCCACTCCAAAAATGGCTGCAATACTGATACCCGCTACAATGATCATCAACCATTTAATTGTGTTAACCGCAGCAAAAGCCTCTGATTCATCAATCTCAGCAATCAGTGCCCAGGTGGTGTCACCAATCTTTAATGGGGTGAATGCAGAAAGCACTGGATTGCCATTATAGTCTGTAATAATTTTTGCATCTTCTTTGCCGGAAAGCGCAAGGGTTGCAGCTTCTGTATCCACATTTCCGGTTGAAGGATTTGCAAAGGATGCTTTGACTGAATGTCCTGTTGGATCAAGAAAGCTGTCTGATCTCATGAGTTTATCAGAGCCTACAAGATAGGTTTCTCCAGTTTCTCCCATGCCTTCTCGCTGCTGCATGATGGTGTTTATGGCTTCAAGGGAAAGCTGCAGGGCCACTACCATCTCAATTTTGCCATCATTGGTAACCGGTTGGGCGATAAACCCGCATGGGTCACCATTGCTTGCCTCATAGGGTTCAAAATCTGCCACACCATATTCTTTGGTGTCTTTCACCTTTCTGAAAAGTTTGCCAAGACCTGAAGCAGCATATTTGCCGTTTTCAAAATTGGTTTGATAATCGGCCTCTTGGGCAACCGTATAAAATGCATAACCATCAGGATTGATCAGGAAAAGATCATAATATCCGTACATCTCTGTATATTTTTTGAAAAAGTATTCACCTGCTTCATCTTTGGGACAGAATGCCTCTGCCACATCCATTTCTGTCAAAATTGCCCAATTTAAATCCAATATTTTTAAAGGACTATAGCAGGAAAGTACAGGGTTGCCGTTATAATCAGGAACAACACCTTTTCCGTGACCGCCGGAAAGAGCAGCTTGTATTGCAACGGTGTCTGCTTTCCCCTTATCAGGGTGTGCAAAACTGGCCTTTACTGTATGATTTTCTGGATCAAGAAAAGAGTCTGATCTCATTAATTTATCCTGTCCAACAAGATAGGATTCACCTGTTTCACCCAGGCCGTACCGTGTTAACATGACTTTATTTATCTGATCAAGGGGCAGTTGAAATGCAATCATACCGATCATTTCTCCTGATTCGTTATGAATTGGATAGCCGGCAAACATGGCAGGCTCATCATTGCTCGGCGCATAGGGCGCCATGTCAACTATACTTGGTTTGCCTGAATTTACGATTTTTTTCCACAGGTCACCAAGCCCTGAATCTTTATATTTACCATGGCCGATATTTTCTCCAAGATCACTCTCTTTTGCCGCAGAATACATGACATGACCGTGTTTTGTACAAACCATGAATACATCATAGATCCCGCTGTCATTATAAAACTCAGTTAATGATGCGCCCAGTGTATTCCATATTTCATTGTATTCAGAAGTTGTTACATCATAGTTTCCGGTTGGAGAGGTCTTCATGTCATTATGGTAAACAACAAGTCTCTTATACAGCATGCTGACATCTTTGCTTTTTGCAAACGTACCCATTTTCATAAACAGATCGCTAAAATAGGTTTCTATGGCTGTCTTCTTTGACTGCTGGACAGCTTCGAGTTTACTAAAGGCTTCTTTCCTCAAAGTACCCACGGTTTCCATTAAGACACCCATGTCCCCTTTTCTTTCATCAAAAAACTGGGTGATCTGTGCTTTTTTTACTGCCCGCATGCCTTTGAGCTGGCCATAGGATGCATCAGAAAGGGCGTTGCTTGATTTGGTGTAAGAAATCAGCCCGATAACAACAAAGGGAATCAGGCCCACCAAAAGAAAGAAAAGAATTAATCTTGCACCAAGACTTAATTGTTTCATAATAAACGTCTCCCTGTTAAAAATTTATTTATTTTAGGCTGTTTTATCAAGCGCTTCTATTTCTTTAGCACTGAGTACTCTGTCAATATCAAGAAGAATTTTGACCCCGCCTTCCATTTTCGCCATGCCAAGGATGTAATCCGTATCAAGCTTTGATCCAAATGTTGGCGCCTCTTCTATCTCATCTTTTGAGATATTTAATACTTCTGAAACCGCATCAACAACTATACCTATAAGCACAGTAGAATCCAGCGAGTCAATTTCCACTACAATGATACAGGTTCTGTCGGTATAGGGAATTTCCCCCATACTAAATTTAAGTCTGAGGTCCATAACAGGAATGACCTTTCCGCGAAGATTAATAACGCCTTTTACGAATTCAGGGGTTCGGGGGACAGATGTGATGGGCATCATCCCGATAATCTCCTTTACCTTCAGGATACCGATGCCATATTCCTCCTCCTCAAGAGAAAATGTCAGGTATTTACCAGTTTTAATGGTCATATTTTTAATTGCCTGGCCCATGACCTCTTTTTCTTTTGTCATTTTTAATGTCTCCCGTATTTGGATAATTTTGTTTTTATTATTTCTTGATGGGTCATTTTGACCAATACGTCACATAGATCGTTATAGGTGTCGTTTATAATAGTGAAATATCTTGGGAAGAATTGGAGGGCAATAGAAACTGTAACTTTTGAATCATCAGGAATGATCAAAACTATACGTTTACTTTCAAGTAAATCAATCAGGCTGATTAACTGGTTTAATCGACTTTTAGAATCTGCAAATAAAATAAAAACTTCTTTATCGTAATTTGAAGCCTGCTTTAATCTTGCTTTGAATGCGTTAAAAGTTTGAAGAGTTTGTATTTCAAGCTCTTTAAAGTGCTGATATAAAATTTTTTTAAAAGTTTTACCGTTCTGGGAAGAATCTTGGTCTATAAAAAGTACGAGGTCCATAAATCACCCTAACTGATTATGTTAGTTTTATTGATATTTAAATTTAGATATTACAAGTTGTATGCCAACTATGAAAAAAATAAGTACATATATTTCAGATAGTTATAAAAATCCAGATTTTTATAATTTTTAGAAAACTTTCAGGATTGGGAACAAATTTGTATTGAATAGTTGTCTATCTTATTGAATTTATGAAGTAATTGTTTGATTTCGAAAATTTGTCGCAAAAAAGGGAAAGTCGCAAAAATGGGAAACGATTTAAATATTTTTTAAATTATTTTGTTGCATAAACCGGTAGAGCTGACTTTTTGAAAGGCCGGATACTTTGCAGGCTTCTTTTATATTACCCTTGGTGATGGATAGCAAATCACTTAAGTACTCATATTTAGTTTTTTCCATATGGTCTTTATATTTTAGTTTATGACCTGTTTCTTTTTCTTTTGAAAAAAGGAGTCTTGCCGATGGTTCATTAATATTTGAGGTGTTAAATTTATTTTTAATATTAAATGCTCTAATATGTCCAGGCAGATGATGTGGAAAAAGAGTGCTGCCATCACCTGCATCACTGCAAACCAGGTGTATTGTATTGATAAGTTCTCTGACGTTACCCGGCCATTCATACATTTGTAATTCTTCTAAAAACTCCGGGGACATTGTATATGAATTTTCTTTGGCAAGGCTTTTTGGGCCAGATAGGTGATGTAAAGCAAGAAGCTCTATATCACTTTCGCGATCCTTTAAAGGCGGCAAATGAATATTCATTGAAAACATTCTGAAAAAAAGATCTTCTCTGAATTGATCTCTTTTTACCATATCTGTTAGATCACGATGGGTTGCACAGATCAACCTGAAGTCACTTTTAACTTCTTTTTTGCTGCCTACAGGTCTGAATTGTTTTTCCTGAAGTACTCTGAGAAATTTTTTCTGAATGCTTAAGGGAAGTTCACCCACCTCGTCAAGAAACAGGGTCCCCCTGTCTGCAATTTTCAGTAATCCTGTTTTATCAGAATCTGCACCTGTGAATGCTCCTTTTGTGTGACCAAAGAGTGTGCTTTCAATTAAATGCTCGGGCAATGAGGTACAATCAACAACGACAAACTCTGCCTGGGACTGCTTGCTGTTGTTATGAATGGCTCTTGAAAAAAGTTCTTTACCCGTTCCGGTTTCGCCTGTGATCAAGATGGGGAGATCATTATTTGCAGCTCTTGAAACTTTATCAAGACAAATTATCACCGATCGGCTTTCACCAATAATGTTATCTCTTTCAATTTTCATTTCCTGAATTTTAGACTGTTTTTGTTTGCGATATTCCAACGCCCGTAATAAAGAAAATTTGAATTCTTTTTGTGAACCGCTTTTCTGGATATAATCCCACGCTTTTAATTTCATAGCGAGTTCAGCACCTTCAGGGTTACTTTCTCCGGTCATAATAATTATTTCTGGGGCAAAAGGATGTTCGCGAATGATCTCGATTGATTCCAGACCATTTCCATCAGGAAGGTTTACATCAAGAAAAACAATGTCAAACTGTCCTTTAAATAATTCATCCAAGCCTTTTTTTAAAGACAGAGAATAGCTTACCTCATAGTCCATTCGCGTAAATATCTTGACGAGCATTTTGCAGATAAAGGAATCATCATCAATGATTAGAAGTTTCGACATTTTTTTATTCTCATTATTATGATTATTAGTTTCCGTTTACCATTGATTATTATCGTATTATTGTTAGCATTCATAGCATTGGTTGTAAAGTAGGTATAATTACCTATGTTCGTAAATTTTGATAGAATTACACCAGATTAGGTGCTCAAAATTATTTTTATTCCAAAATCATCATTCCGGCAAATGCAATGCATGTAAGAAATTCGCAATTTTTACAATTGGTTTTTGGCAGTATTTTTAGAATATAGGTCTACAACAGAAAGGGATATTATTTAAATTCTTAGAAACAGTCAGGCTGAATGAACCCATCAGCCTGACTATAAATAATTAATTATTCTTTTTCAAAATCAGATTTTTCCGCACCACAGATTGGGCAGCACCAGTCTTCTGGAAGGTCATCAAAACTAGTTCCAGGGTCTATACCATTGTCTGGGTCGCCATCTGCCGGATCATACACATAACCGCAAGGTCCGCATACATATCTGTCCATTTAAAATCTCCTTTGCTATTTGTTAAAATTAATTATTAATCCGCTATTTTATATCATAGTCTATCGACTTGGAAGTATAAAATTGGCGGGTTACAATAAATCAGTTTTTTTTAAGATAAATATACTTCCTTTATATGAAACAATGATTAAAAATACATATAAAATCAAAAGTAAAGCGCTCATTATTTTAATTCCTTTCCTCTTTATTTTCGCCGGATACCCAATTAATAAGATTCCTCATTTGTGACTTCATCCACGGTTAGTTTTTTTGAGTCCATCAGTTTCCAGACATAGGCAACATATGCAAGGACAAAAGGGATACCAATTGCTACATATGTCATAATAGTCAGGGTATACTTACTCGAAGACGCATTAAATATGGTTAGGCTTGATTGAAGGTCAAGCTTTGATGGGTAAAATGGTGTGTGATTGAAAGCGGGTAAGCACAAAACAACCAGCCCTACCAGAACACATCCCAGTCCGCTGAACCATATTCCTTTAAAGCTGCCTTTGAAGGAAGAAACAAGGACACCATATAATACAAGAACTATACCCGTAACCAGCATTACAAGAAAATATGGCATGGATAAAAGGTTTGATAAATATTTTCCAGAGGCCATTGAAACCATTCCAGTATCATCTATGTGAATCCCTTTCATAAAAAGTATTGAGACAAAAACATAAAGTAAAAAGGGCAGGGCAATTAAAAAGCTTGCCCATACATTTTTTCGTAATTTTAATTCAAGGTCCGGGGTTGAAGAAAAATCGATGCTGTTCAAAAGATATAACGCACCTAAATATCTGGCGTTAAACACAAGAAAAATACCAAGGCTCAGGTTAAATAAAGAAAATGCTGCTTCAAGTCCTCTTAAATTGAACCCCAGCAAAGTATAATCCCATGTGACCCTGTTATAGAGGTCTAATGTAAAGTTTGAGCCGGTATAAAATGTTCCTACAGCAGCCCCAATCAGGAGAACACCCACAGAGCCATTAATAAACAAGAACAATTCATAAACACCCGATCCAAGCAGATTGTTTTGTTTTTTGCGATATTCATAGCTGACAGCCTGAATGATAAATGAAAATAAAATAAGCATCCATACCCAGTAAGCCCCACCAAAACTGGTTGCATAAAATTTGGGAAAAGCGGCAAATAATGCGCCTCCAAACAGGACAAGTGTTGTAAATGGCATTTCCCATTTTCTCCCAAGGGATGTTACTACAAGGGATTTTTCAAGATCAGTTTTAGCAACTTGCCATAAAAGGGTTTGCCCCCCCTGGACAAACGTCAGAAATAAAAAAAGTGCACCAACAACAGAGCAGATGACCCACCAAAGGTGCTGCAACGTTATATAGTCAAGGTTTGAAATCATTTTATTTGCCCTCCTCTGGTCCAATGGAAATTTGTTTAAGCATGATTTTTATTTCAGCGATAAGCAAGAGTGTAAATAAACCTAAAAACATGAAAAAAGTAATTTGAACATTCCTGGCCGCAAGATTCGTCGTTGCTACGTGCACAGGCAGCAAGCCATTAATTGCCCATGGTTGGCGTCCCACCTCTGCCACAACCCATCCAGACTGTTGTGCAAAAAGCCCGAGAAGGCTGGATATCAATCCAATGGGAAGTAACCATTTTGTTTGAGTTAGACTGCCTTTTAGACTAAAAAAAAGAAAGGCTATAAACAAAATTGGAAAAAATGTTCCCAAAGCCACCATAATATGAAAAGCATAGTAGGGTATAGCAATCGATGGGACTGCGTCTTCAGGCTTGTTTAGATATCCATACCCCATGTAGTCTTGATTTGTTTTAAATCGGGTTAAAGATTGCTCGGCTTTTTCTTTATTCTTTTCTTTTCTTGCCTGTTTGAATTGTGCAAGGTCATTTAAGGCTTGCTTGCCTTTGGTGATTTTGGAAGCAACGCCTTCTATCCCTTCTTCCTTATTTCCATAAACAAGATCATCAACACCCGGTACAAATGAATTAAAGGAGCGGTTTGCCAAAAGCGATAGAAGATAGGGAATTTCAACTTTGACAAGAAAAGGGTCTTGGTTGTCGCCGGGTTGTTTGTCCATATTAAGGATGCCTGCCGCAACAATTGGTGCATTTTTTTCACCTTGATACAGCCCTTCAATAGCCGCAAGTTTCATGGGCTGTTTCTGGGCAACTTCATAGGCAGATTCATCCCCAGTGAATCCGACGTAAGCTGAAGATAACAGTCCAAAAACAGACGCAACCACAATAGATTTTTTAGCCATTTCAATATGCCGCTCTTTTATCAGATACCAGCAGGAGATAGTGAGTATGAATAAACAGGCAAATAAAAATCCAGAGCTTGAAGTATGTGTGAATTTGGAAACAGCCACAGGATTGAAGATTACTTCAAAAAAGTTTTGCATTTCAAATCGTGCTGTTTCAGGGTTAAACACCATTCCTACAGGGTTTTGCATCCAGCCATTTGCCACAAGGATCCACACAGCAGAAAGATTAGAACCCACTGCTACCATCCAAGTGGAAAAAAGGTGAAAGTTCTTTGACACTCTATTCCAACCAAAAAACATGACAGCAAAAAAAGTCGCTTCAAGGAAAAAGGCAAAAATGCCTTCGATGGCAAGGGGAGCCCCAAATATATCTCCGACTATCCATGAATAATTGGACCAGTTTGTTCCAAACTCAAATTCAAGGATAATTCCCGTTGCAACCCCAATGGCAAAATTAATGCCAAACAATGTCATCCAGAATTTTGTAATAGATTTCCATTCTTTATTTCCTGTACGCACATAAATTGATTCAAAAAAGGCGCATAAGAATGAAAGCCCGAGGGTTAATGGTACGAATATCCAGTGATACATGGCTGTCAGAGCAAATTGTGCTCTTGCCCAGTTTACCATACTCAAATCAACATCTAACATTATATTTTGTCCTCCCTTTTAGTATGTATGAATATATGGATCATTTTGTTTTGTTTAGTGAAGTGTTACGCGTGATTTGTTCAAGAACATAATTTCCTTTTTCTTCATCAGTTTGGAAATTAGTGTTCAAATAGTTGGGAAAGAAAAAAAGTTTGAGGATCACGAACATCACAAAAAGTTTTATCAGAATGATTTTCCAAAGTTTTTTTCCCAGAACCATTCCTTTAAACCCTTCTTTATAAAAGGTATAGACACTATGGGATGCAGCCTTTAGATTTATATTGCGATTTAAAAAATTTAGTTTCATCTGCTAATGCCTTTGATATTTCTTTATCTTACTTCTTTAGGTCTTCTTTAGTCTTTAGAGCAAATAACATACCAAAAAGAGAAATTTAAATGAAAAGCGATGAATTAAAGATACAATAAATGATTCATAGGGTTATGGCAAGTCAGATTTGGCTTGCATAGCAAATTTTTAAGATTAAGCGTTTTAAAGGCTCAGTATTGAAAAATATCGCTTTATTAGCCATATAATACGCAATGGTGAAACACTATTGTCTCAAACAAGCGAGACAATTTGGTCTGCAAGCAACATAAAGTTAGGGCATAGAAACTTATGGAACCTTAACAGAAAGGATGTCGATATTATTCTGTTTGTAACAAGACAAAAGATTTAAAAAGGGGTAAAAGAAATGAAAAGATTCACTTTACCAAGAACAGCCCAGTGCTCAGATGGCTGCCCAGGTCGGTCCTAACAGGTATGACATTAAACTGTCCTGGGAATCAGACCCAACCATGCGGCAGGGTATTTAACCCTGCCGCATTTCTATTTGGTTTATAGAAAAATGTTCACCCTTTTTTAGTCGCCTTGGTTTCCCAATCTTGAATTTTGGTCGTTTCATATATTTCTTCCCAACCAGTTATCATTCCGGAGATATGGCTGAAAAGAGAGTGACCGGTGGTAGTCATATAAAGATGGATAATTAAGAAATTTAATAAAAACAAAGCGACCAGTGTGTGTATGTTTGCCAAAGCAGATAAAGGTATGAATTGGGGAATATCATTATGCAAATAATATAAAAGACCTGTTATCATCTGAATAGGGAGCAGCATGGCGGAAATTCCCAAATATGCTAATCGTTGCAGGGGATTGTGTTTTGCACCGGTAGATTTTTGTACGGGATGAGGTTTCCCTTGAAAAATATCCCAGGAATAATATCGAATAACTGAAAATAGTTTTTGGGTTGTAGGGATATATTGTTTCCACTCTCCTGTTGTAAACAGCCAGAAGACAAAAAAGGCAAACATAATTAACCAGGTAAGTCCAATAAAATTATGGACAGTGACTGCGGTTTGAAAGCCGAACAACTTGTATGTTCCATGAATTTCAAGACCTGTGATAATAAGGCAGGTGACCATCAAGGCCTGAAGCCAGTGCCACAATCGTTCAAATCGAGTATAAAGATAAATTTTAATACGTTTGTTAACTTTCATTTATTTCTCCTTGCCATTTCGAATAAAAATTCGACCCATTCCATGGAAGAATACACCCAATATCGCACCAATGACAGAAAGCCATCCAATGGTATCCAACGCTTTTGATTTATCTCTGCCCGGTAAATATAGCTGTGTAAGATTCGCAAGTCTTGAGTTTTCTCTGATATGGCATTCAGTACAATTTAAAGCATTCTCCTTAGGTGCTACCATATGAGTGATAGGGAAGGCATAGGTTGTCTGAACATAATCAAATTCTCCGGAATAGGGAATTCCAAGTGTTTTATTCCCTTGTTCAATGGCATCATTCATATCAAATGTTGTCCAAAACCCTTTTTTTCCTGAAAGCAACGGAGCAACCAGCTTTTTATTGATTTTGTCATACGGCTGCTTTCCTTGATGGATTTTAAAAGGATAGATTCGGGCTTCAGGGTCAGTACCGTCACCAACAGGGTGGCTTACTTTTACGACTTGAGCAGGATCAATTACATCATCAATGGTGGCGCTGGTTAAAGATCCGTTAAACCAGTAATATTCCGGTACAACGTTTTTGTCCCATTTAAATTCACCTTTTATGGATTTGTAAACCGGTTTTCCAAAGGGGCCTTTTTCTACATAGGGCTTTCCATCCTTCATTTTTCCCGCGTTTGTCCAGTCCCACCACATTTTAGTGGGATTCACTCTTGCATAAGTTGGAATATGACAGGCCTGGCAGGAAACAATATCAGTATGATCATTCATTTTTGAATCGTTTTTATGAGGCGCATTACTATGACAGGAAACACAGGTGATTTTAGGGGCTAAATCATCCTCAATCAGACTTTTGCGTTTTTCAACTGCTGGGTTGGTATAAATTCTACCCGCAATATTATGATCCGTTGTTGTATGGCACCTTGTGCATGTAAAGTTTTTTCCATCAATACCCATATGTACATCAAGCTTCCGGTTCGGTTTAACCAAAGAAGTGTCAAGGTCGCCATGCTTAACACCATCACCGCCACCCCCTTTAAAATGGCAGTCTCCACAGCTTTTTCTATTGGGGAAGTCAATTTGTACCAAAGCTGTCTTGACGTCTTCTTGTATTTCTTTAACAATATCAACAATTTCAGGGTCATCATCTCCAGAAAAACCTTTAATATCAGTAAATGCTTCTTCAAAATTAAACCCAGAAGTATTGTGGCATTTTAAGCAATTGACAACCCCTTGAACCCCTTTTTTATTCCAGCTGGTATGGCAGCTCAGGCAGCCTTTATCTTCCATGGCATTGCCTGAAATACAAAAGTTATTTACCGAAAGCCCGGCCTTCCCATAGCGAATGTCATTTTTGTTTCCAGATGCAAGCCAGGTCCAGTGAATGGATTTGTGGAACTGGGTTGCCGCTTCAGAGTGACAAGAGATGCAGGCTTCGGTCACTTCTTCACCGGAACTGAATCGCTGATTTAATGCATCCACTTTTGAATGATCAATTGTACTCCACCGTTTGCTGTCCTTAACAGCCTGTTTGGCCAGCTTTCGACCAGGGGCTTCACCGGTTTTTGCTGCATATACCATGTTTGCTTTAAAAAATATAATGATGGTAAATGCTGCAATTATAAGAAGTGACAATTTTATTAAATACCTGTGTATCATTGGTATCTCCATTAGGTTATATAGCATGTGCATAGAGAAAAGGGACGAAAGTCTCGCCCCTTAAATCAGCTATTTACATGTCGCAGGTGTAGGTGAGTCAGCCGCATAGTTAAAAAAGTATGAGTAAATATCAAGAATATCTTTGTCAGACAGCCCTGACCAATAATCCGTGCACCCGAATTCATCAAACGTTTTGTTTTCAAATATATCTTTCCATTCGGCCTTTTTTTTATCTGCCGGGCTTATTTTAGGCGTAGCAGATTCAATTCCACCAGCCTCGGCACAGGCTTTATAAACTTTGCGATACGTGTATTTGCCTTTTCTTTTATTGCCATCCGGTCCTTCAGATGCCAATGCTACCGACAAAGTGACAATTGAAAACATTATAATTATCATCACTGCTGTTAGTTTTTTAAACATGTTTATCTCCAGAATTATGAGTTTTATTTTCTTTTTTATTATTATTTTGGTTTTTTAATTTCAAAAGTCCCATCTTTTTTTAAAGTAGTTGTGGCATCAAGGTAATACACTTTTTTAAGGTTTGGCCTCAAATCTTGAAGCATATAAAAAGCCTCCCCGCTTTTTGCACCTGTGTTGCATACAAAAATAATTGGTTTTTTATCAGAAAGCATGTTTACTTTTTTTTCAAGATCATCAGTGGGGATGTTCACAGCCGTTTTAAAATGCCCGGCATCATATTCATCTTTGTCTCTCACATCAATGAGTTGGATACTGTCAGGGTTTTTACCGATAATTTTTTTAAAATTTTTAATCGTAATGGACCCTTCTTCACCGCCTGTTTTTACTGCTACTGCAGTAGACTGGGATGCTGTCCCTGCAAGTTTTTTCCACGCCGGATATCCAGCTGAAAATACTTTTACATTCTTATAACCGTCTTTGACTGCCTTCCTGGCAGATAAATGACTCAACTTTCATGTGTATCCACCACAATAAAAAATCAATGGAATATCTTTATCAATAGGAAGAATTCCTTTTAATTTATCATATTTGTTATCTGGAATACTTAGCGCCCCTGGGATATGCCCTTGAACATATTTGGGTTTTGTCGGTCTTGAGTCGATGATGACCGCGGGCTGCATTTTATCTAATAGACCTTTTACATAAGGTGCTTCAACAGCAATATAATTCCCTGCTTTTTTCCAAGCGGGGAAACCTGTAGCAAACACTTTTACATTTGTATATCCCATTTTTTCCGCCTTCCTGGCGGATTTATGACTCAGCTTTCAAGTGGGCCCTCCACAATAGAAAATGAGAAGCGTATTTTTATCTTTTGGCAGTTGGTCAGTCATCTTTGCAAACTGGCTGCCAGGAATATTGATCGCCGTTGGAATATATCCTTTATCAAATTTTGGTTTTTTGGGCCTTGAATCAATGATGAGGACCTCTTTTGATTTAGGCATTTTAGCATATTGTTGAACGAATTTTAAATCAACAATGTCATGATACATCCAGGATGTGCCTGTTCCATTACTTGTTTTCGCTGCTTTTTCTGCTGTAAACCCGGTCAATGGGACCAGGGCAAATAGAAGAGCGAGAATAAGTATGCTTAATCTGTTAGCTTTCATTTGTTCTCCTTTATGTTTAGATTTGTTTTGTTTATGCATCTCACCAACGTTTCTTAAATATTTCATTTTCCATTGTTGAAAGAGCAATGAATGTGCCAGAAATACTATAGTATTTATATATGATTATAACTATTTGAAATGTAAGCTAATTTTAAAATTCAAAAATTTTTTTTATATTAAAAGAATGCCAAAATATTGAAAGTGTGTTAATTATATGTTAACTTTAGTGTTAACTTTGGTGTTAACTTTAGTGTTAACAATGTTAACAATTATGAGGATCACATGGATATTGGGAAACAATGGCGAAAAATAATCGATTCTGTTCAGGATGGCATTATTATTGTGGATGAAATTGGGTCTTTTATTGCCGCTAATCAAACAGCTCAAATGATTACCGGATACACCGAAGATCAGCTGGTTGGCCAGTCCTGCAGGCTTTTAAATTGTACGGGTTGTAAAATTATAGGAAAAGGAAAAGGAAAAAAGTGGTGTGGCCTTTTTTCACAAGGGCTTATCAAAGAAAAAAAATGTGTGATTACCAACAGTCAAAACAGGGCAATACCCGTCATTAAGAGTGCAACCGTACTTTTTGATGAAAATAGCAAGATTGTTGGAGCGGTTGAGACTTTGAAAGATATATCAGAAAATATAAACTATAAAAATGAACTGGCATCTATCAAAAGGATATATCATATTGATGATGGTTTTCATGGCATCATTGGCCGGACACCTGTGATGCAAAATCTTTATGAGCATATTGAGAGTGTGGCATCCTTGGATACACCCGTAATGATCCTGGGAGAAAGCGGGACTGGTAAGGAAATGGTGGCTAAAGCACTTCATGAAACAGGTTCCCGATCATCTAAGCCTTTCATAAAGGTCAATTGTGCCGCATTAAGTGAGAATATCCTTGAAAGTGAATTATTCGGTCATGTTAAAGGTGCCTACACCGGTGCAAGTAGTGACAGAATTGGCCGGTTTGAAGCAGCGCATAAAGGGACACTTTTTTTGGATGAAATTGGTGATATTCCGCTTTCAGTCCAAGTGAAGCTGCTTCGGGTTTTGGAAGAAAAAATGATTCAGCGTGTGGGGGCCAACACATCCATTTCCATTGATGTCAGAATTATAACCGCAACAAACAAAAATCTTGAAAAATTGATCGAAAAGGACTTGTTTAGGCAGGATTTGTTTTTCAGGATCAATGTGTTTCCATTAATTTGTCCGCCGTTAACAGATAGAAAAGATGATATCACTTTAATTATTCAACATTTTATCCGGCTCCTTGCTGAGAAAACAGGGAAAAATATTTTAGGATTTACCCCAGAGGCGATGCGGTTGATGGTTTCATACTCATGGCCAGGCAATATCAGGGAGTTAAAAAACAGTGTTGAATATGCCTTTGTCCTGGCAAGAACAAAAAGTATTTGGCCAGAACATCTGCCGGAAAAGATTGCTCAATTTAATTTGCATGAAAAAAAGTCACCCAAATATTCGAAAACCACAGATACTGTTGAAGTGGGTCTGTCGGAAAAACAAAAGCTTCTTGATGCGCTTCAAAAGGCAGATGGAAATCAAACTAAAGCGGCTAAGATACTAAACGTTAGTCGGATAACCGTGTGGAAGCGCATTAAAAAACATGGTTTACAGCTTAAATGATTAAAAAATCAGTCATCCGGATATTTCCCAAAACGATTTTGCTTTAGCTGTAAGGCACAGGACGTGAAGTCGTACTCCTTTACTGCGAGCAGCCTGTAACGCAGCAGATGAAGTAAAATCGTTTTGCCCGAAGGGTGACGTACCTTCTAAAAATGATTGAATCAAAACCATAACATTTTGTTATAATACAATATCTCAATAACCATTGTTAAAATTGTCATGAAATATCCGGGTTAAAGGCTTATCGTTGCACAATCACATGCCAGATCAATTAATTCTCCAGCAGTGGCCATTCTACAGGATTCTGCAAGATCCTGTTCCTCTATAAATCGTGATTTGGCACAGGGAGTACATACAAGAATCGGAACCCCAGTGGCCTGAAGATGAGCCAATGAGTCATCTGCGGAATCTCCGGTGGCAGCTTTAATATTTTCTGCTGCGCCTTTTCTGGCGAGATAAACGCCTTCATCTAACAAGAATACACTTACATTTTTTCCTTGTTTTTGAGCGATGGCCGCTAGAAACAGGCCCCGGGTTGCACGATTGGGATTGTCAGTACCACACGCAATTGTAATCAATACATTATCGGTCATGATATTCTCCTTTTAATGAAAATATGAAAAGAACTTCTTTATTAAGGTCCAAGTTTATTATTAAAGCAACTTTTTTTTTCTGTAAAGACACAGCGTGGTACATGCCGCAATTACCAGAAAGATTTTTAAAAGTTCTCAAAGGATTTTCATTGAACGGCCCAAACTTGCATTCACTCAAACACTTTGTCTGTAACAGGTTAATAAATAGTTAACAATTGAATAAGATTTTTATTGTAAGCTTTTGGATAAATTATCGACTAAATGCCCAAGAAGCGCTATAAACACTTGATTAACAAAAAAATATAATAAAATTTCAAAAGAAGTTATCGTTGGCATATTTATTGCTGAATTAATAGCTTGGCGATATTGATTTATTTTTCAAAAAGGGCTTGAACATGAAAAAAGAAAACATACTTGTTGTTGCTATTGTCTGTATCGCTGTAATTGCATTTATTATTTATAATAATTCAAAATTAGATATGCAAATGGATGTTACAGCTAAAAAAGAATCAGCCAAGATAAAAGGTGACTCAGCTATTGACTGGAAGGATTATAAGCAAGGTATAGTGCTTTCTGAGTCTGAAGGTAAACATATTTTTTTATACTTTCATGCAGACTGGTGTACGTATTGTAAAAAGCTTAAACAAACCACATTTAAAGATAAAAAAGTTTTATCATATTTAAAGGAAAATTTTATCAGTATTTCAGTAGATACTGACATTAACAAGGAAGTGGCGAATCAATGGAAAGTAAAAGGCTTGCCGACCTTATGGTTCCTTAAACCAGACAATTCAAAGATTAGTCATTTGCCTGGATATGTTGATGCGAAGCAATTTTTATCTATTTTAAAATATATTCAATCGAAAAGTTATGACAAAAAGACCTTTCAGGAATATATGGAAACAATTTAAGATGTAACAAAAGGAGTAGACAAGTGGCAGTAAAAATTTCACGCAGGGCTTTTCTAAAAGGGTCGATCGCCGCAGCAGGATCTGTGGCTGGTTCAACACGCATTGCCCGTGCAGCAAAATCTGTGACAAAAGATGATAAAGAACCGATAGTAACTTTGCTTGATATCAGTAAGTGTATAGGATGCGAAGAATGTGTCCATGCATGCCGTGAAGCCAATGAAACAAAATTCCCAAAACCCAAACAACCCTTCCCAAAAATGTATCCCAACAGGGTTCCTGTTCAGGATTGGTCACAAAAACAAGAGGTTACAGATCGCCTGACTCCTTATAACTGGCTTTATATTCAGAAAGCATCTGCCACAGTTAATGGGGAAGATATAGAACTGACGATTCCCAGGCGCTGTATGCATTGCCAGAATCCTCCCTGCGTTAAACTGTGTCCCTGGGGAGCTGCAAAACAAGAAGAAAACGGACTTTCAAGGATTGATTCAGATATCTGTCTTGGCGGTTCAAAATGTAAAAAAGCTTGCCCCTGGGATATCCCTGAAAGGCAGACCGGTGTCGGGCTTTATCTTGATCTTTTACCTGCTTTAGCAGGGAATGGTGTGATGTACAAATGCGATCGATGCTACAATAGACTTGAAAAAAATGAAGTCCCAGCCTGCATTGAGGCCTGCCCGGAAGATGTACAAACCATTGGTCCAAAAACTCAAATTTTAGAAAAAGCCCATGCCCTTGCAAAACAAATGAATGGGTATATTTACGGCGAGCACGAAAATGGCGGAACCCACACAGTTTATGTTTCTCCTGTTCCTTTTGATCAATTAAATAAGATAATTGAAAAAGGGAAGGGAAAACCCCACCTGAGTAAAGTTAAAAACATGATGGCAGATGGAACAAATTTTGCCAAGGCCATGCTTATAGCGCCTATCGCAGGTGTCGTCGCTGCGTTTGGAAAGTTTTATTTGAGCACAAAGGAGGATAAATAATGAAACCTAACACATATTTAAGACGCTATATTTATGGAATAACCTTATTTTTTATTACATTATCCGGGTTTGGTCAGATGCCAATTTTCAAACGGTATTATATTGCAGATATACCCGGGTTAGGGTGGTTAGCCCAGTTTTATGTGACGCATATTATCCATTATATTTGTGCCAGCGTATTAATTGCGCTTACCCTATACATTCTGTTTGATTTTTTCTTCAATGGCGGTCTATTGGATAAAATTACCCGCATGGGATTTCTCAAAATTATCGCACTTACAGGATTGATCATTACAGGTGCCTTAATGGTTGTAAAAAATCTTCCCAATGTCTTTTTTGCGCATAATGCAATCATTGCACTTGATTTGATGCACTTAGGCCTTTGCATGATGTTATTGGTTTTAGGTCTGTTTTCTTTGATATTAAAAAAGAGGTGGGTGAGTTAACTCGGATATTTCATAACCTAAAAGTCAGGTCGAAACGATTTTTTGTTTGATACCCAAATTGAATACGGATTTTTAACCAGGTTAGAATTAAAGTATTTTGGTTCATGGGAGACCTCTTTGCCTATCCAATCAGGTTTTTCAAAAGGCTGATCAATTTCACCAAGTTCTATTTCAGCAACAATTAGTCCCTGATTGTCCCCTAAGAATTCATCAATGACCCATTCAAATCCTTTATGATCAATTGTGTGCCGAATTTTTTCTATGAACGGTTTTTCGCATAAGAGTTGCAGCATTTCTTTTGCATCTTCGCGTGGGATCGGGTATTCGAACTCTTTTCTTGCTGTATTAACCGTTTTTCCTTTAATGGTTAAAAACGATTCATCACCAAAAATGCGAATTCTGATAACATTTCCATTTTTGGATATCATATATCCTTGGCTGATAGAGATCGAGTCAGTTAATAATTCATTCGGAAGATATTTTAAAAGAAATTTTCGTTCTATTTCAGTGGCCATGGTTTAAAGATTTATCACAGAAGGCCAAGTTTTTTCAATTTTTCAACAATTCCCTCTTTGTTGAACGGTTTGATAGCATAACCATCACATTTTCCAGCACATGCTTTTACGGTTTCAATATCAGAATGAGCGGTGACCATCAGAATTTTTGCTTTTTCGTCAGGGTCAAGTCCTCTCTCATCTTCCAAGTCCCTGATCGTTGATAATACTTCGGTTCCGCTAATATCCGGCATGGAAACATCAAGGGTGATCAAATTGTAAAGCTTTCGGTCCATAAGAGATCTTTCTATTGCACTTATGGCCGCTGCACCGTTTTGGACACCTTCAACCTGTCCAAACTCAGCGGCAATTTTCATCATTTTTTTCCTACTGACAAGTTCATCATCCACAACAAGAATTTTCATTTAATAATTTCCTTTCTGACTTAATACTGCGTCAAAGAAAAAAATGCTGATACTATTTAATTGTTTTATATAGGCTTCGCTTAAGTTAATCGGATTTTAATTTTTTTTCAAGTTCAATTTTTAAAAAATAACTTTAATCACCTGACAGGTTATTGTAATAGTACAAGGTCGGGGGTATATCGTGTTAGGAATAGGAGACATTAAATTTGGCTGAGAAAGAAAAACGGCCCATCATCCTTTTAACGGATTTTGGCCAAAAAGATACATTTACAGGTATTTTAAAAGGGGTGATCGCAACGATTAGTCCTGACTCTAATGTGATCGATCTTACCCATGAAGTAAATGGGCAGGATATTTCGCAGGCAGCTTTCCTTTTGGCCACTTCTTATTATTATTTCCCAAAAGGAAGTGTGTTCTGTGTCATTGTTGATCCAGGCGTTGGATCAGAGCGAAAAGCCCTCTGCATTAAGAGCAAAGATTATTATTTTGTAGGCCCTGATAATGGTGTGCTTTGGGAAGCAGCGAATGAAAATAAGATTGAAAAAATTATTCATTTGACCAATCCTTCTTATTTTTTGGGTTCTATTTCAAACACCTTCCATGGAAGAGATATTTTTGCACCCGTTGCTGCACATATTTCAAAAGGACTTAAAGAATATTCAAATTTGGGAAAGCCTTTAAGAAAATGCGTGGAATATCATTTCCCAAAAATAGAAAAAACCACATCATCGCTTGGGTTGACCATCCTTCATATAGATCGGTTTGGGAATGTAACCTTAAACCTGAAAGAAGAAGAGTTTTGGGCCTTTGTTAAAAACAACCCCTTTTGTCTGACTATTAATAAATTTCAGATAATAAAAGTTTTTGATACTTACTCACAAGCATTAAACTCAGAATTATTCTTAATTGGTTCATCCTCTTCTTATATAGAAATTTCTTTAAAAAATTCTAATGCGGCTCAAAAACTTAAAGTAGCCCCCGGACAAAAAGCCATATTAAAGATTTTTTAGCCCGGATATTGCATTGAAAATATTGTCTTCCATTCTTGATAAGTTAATTGAATTATGTTAGGCGAAATTATATATAAAAAAATAAGATGAAAAGTTGAAAAAGATAAACCAGAATTTAAAATCTCACAGGAGAAAAACATGTTGAAAATTGGTATCATTGGTGGTTCAGGTCTTGATGATCCTGATATTTTGAAAGATCCACAAGAACTTGACATCTCCACGGATTTCGGCTCGCCGTCTTCTTCTCTGTTGTCTGGGAAAATTAACGACGTAGAAACCCTTATCCTTGCCCGGCATGGCCGAAAGCATCAATACAGCCCGACCCAGGTTAATAACCGTGCCAATATCAAGGCCCTTCAAAAAGCAGGAGCAACCCATATTATTGCAACAACTGCATGCGGCAGCTTGCGACAGGAAATAGATCGGGGGCATTTGGTTGTTTTAGATCAATTCATAGATTTTACACGATTCAGGAAGAATACATTTGTAGACTCCTTTGAAGATGGTCCGGTTCATACTGCGATGGCCCATCCTTTTGATGATAATTTAAGAAGAAATCTTTATGAAACAGCGCAACAGCTTGATTTAAATGTTCATGATAACGGGTGCGTTGTGACCATCGAAGGCCCAAGGTTTTCAACTGTTGCGGAATCCAAAATGTTCAGAATGTGGGGTGCTGACGTGATCAATATGTCAACTGCGCCTGAAGCTATGCTGGCAAATGAAGCTGGTATCCCATATGCTGCGGTGGCCATGTCAACAGATTATGATTGCTGGAAAGAAGATGAAGAACCAGTGACCTGGGATGAAATTTTAGCAGTATTTAATCAGAATGCAGATAATGTAAAGAAATTGCTTATCAACGTCATTAAAGAAATTAAAGAATAATTTTTAAAGATAAAGGAAAAAAAATGGATTTAAAAGCAACCATCAGAAGTATTCCGGACTGGCCCATAGACGGCGTAGTTTTCAGAGATCTAACCACATTGATGAAGGATCCGGATGCATTCCGTGAATCATGCGATGTGCTGTACAACAGATACAAAGATATGAATATTGATAAAATTGTCGGTATTGATGCCAGAGGGTTCGTCTTTGGTGCTGTCCTTGCCTATAAGCTTGGGATTGGTTTTGTCCCTGTCCGGAAAAAAGGCAAACTCCCTTATGATACCATCCAGGAGACCTATACCCTGGAATATGGTACAGATACCCTTGAAATACATAAAGATGCAGTAGAAAAAGGCGAAAAAGTTGTTATTGTAGATGATTTGATTGCCACAGGTGGCACAATTGGCGCGACAGTAAAGTTGGTAAGAAAATTGGGCGCTGATATTATTGAGTGTGCCTTTGTCGTAGATCTTCCAGACCTTAAAGGGAGAGATCAGATTCAAGATTGCAAAGTGTATTCCATCACAGAATTTGAAGGTGAATAGCCTATTCTTATTACCGGGCAGGGTAGATATGGCTTCCCTGTCCAATAATTCATTTCCTTAAATATTATAGCAGACCTAAAATAAGCCTATTAAAGAATATAACAGTTGTCATAAAGATTTTCCAATTGGGCCGATGGTTGAAGAGGTAATGGTTTTCACTTAATTTTAACGGACGTCGTGTCCGTTAAAAAAGCGGAAATAAGCAATTTTAAGGCGTCCTGCCAAAATGCTTATTTGACGCCGTTCAAACCATTACCTATTCAACCATCTGTATCGCAGCCTTAATAAATAGAAATAATTAATGGCAATGGATATAAATATCAATTCATAACCCGATTAAACTGTGCAAACTTCTGAGAAAAAATATTTAAGACCTTGAAGTGCATATTCAATGTCTTTTTTTCTTTTGGTAAAAGCTTGATGCTGAATTTTAAGGTTTTGTGATTTTCTAATTCATAGTCCATGGAGATATGAACTGGATTCCACTGACCGGGGATAGTTTCGATCAGTGACAGGATAACGGGTCTATCTTTGAGGTTTTCCATGGTAATTTTATCTTTAATGATTTCATCGTAAACCTGGATATGGCCTTTGGTATTGCGTTGAATATTGGTCCTTTTTGTATCCAGTCTGTGCTGGGTGACAATAATATCTCTGCTATCACCAATGTGAAGATTGGCTTTATCTCCTTTAGGGGTAAAATTGGCCATGTCTTCCCCCAAAAAAATGGTACTATTTTTGTTGTCTTGCTGGAAAACCCTTGTCTTTCCTTTGAAAAGCGGGACATTGATTTCATAGCTTGTGGGGATACCAACCGCTGTATTTGATTTTTCAGGTTCATGGGGCATTTCTGAGGCGTTCCATGTATAGATCTTTTTAATGGGGATATTTTGTTTTTGGGAAACTAAGATCCTTTTTGTTTCAAGATTATGGATGCGGGTATTAAACGGTTTTGAAGAGTTTGTGTGCGTGGCAACATTGTTAAAATTTTCTCCTGAAAAATTTCTTAAGACAAGAAAGGTTTTTAAATCAATACGTGTTTCTTTTGTGTCGGCAATCGCTTTATAGGTCACCATTCCATCTATGTTGGATAGAAGATAAGAGAGGATGACTTGTTCTTCAAGATCCGTTTGGGAATGGATATCCCATATGAGAGCGGCTTCATTGGGTGGATAGCTTACGCTTAAAAGGGTGATTTTATCTGGGTTTGAAAGTGTTGTAAGGGTAATACTGGAAGGATCAATCATGACATTCTGCCATGAAAAATCGATTTTATTGATCCCTTTTTTAAGGGTCAATGTCCGTTTTTCCTGAACCAAGGTGGTTGTTTGATCCAAATTATTGAGATTTATACGAATATCAACATGCTGTCTTGAGGGCAAAGAAACCAGGCTTGTTCTAGCCTGTGCCAAAAGAAAGGCACCCAAAACAATCATAATGATTAAAAGGCCGGGTTTGATCATTTTTATTGTTGCCATTTTCTTTCTCCTCTCATGGTTGTCAGGGTGAATCCAATTGTTTTATTTGAATGGGGGGCAAGGTTGACAGTAAATTTAATGGTGTTCTGGTCTATTTTTTTATATGAGTCAGAATGGGTCATGGAGCTGATTTTAAAATGGTTTGAATTCAGATTTTTGATATATTCAAGAGTGGCCGGCATATCCGTGAAGTTGGATAATTCGACTTCAAATGCTTTTATATCATCAAACCCACTGACATTTCCTTTTTTATCAAAGAGTATATTTTTCTTGGTATATTTCATTACCTTGGGGTTGATTTTTACATTTAAGGTCGTGCCAAGATTGAGTTCCACTTTTTTGTTTACAGGGATGTATTTAGTTTTATCAGATCCAATAAAATCAAGTTCTCCATTTTTCCCGATACTGTGAAATACTTTGATTTCTCCACCTGGTAAAGGGGTTTGGCCAAGGTTATTTTTTTTATCATTTTTAAAGGTTAAGAATCTGACAACTGTTTTGCCATAGCGGTCGAGTTCATATTTATAAATGTTTTTGATTTTTATATTGTCCGCTTTAAAGGACAAAAGGCGTTTGGCCCATCCATGGGGAATGGTTTCTTTGCCTTCAATGGTATACAGAAAATATTCAGAAAGGCCTTGTTTTTCGATTTTTTTTGGGCGTGCGCCATCAGCCATGGCAGATCCCATAACCATTACAGGCATTGCGGATTTTAGTTCTTTTTTCCCTTTTCTATAGACACCTTCAAGATCATGTTTCACCACAAAGTGTTCGGGTCTGCCGTATGGATATTGAAGAGACGCTAAGTGGGCAATTTCATCAAGAATATTCACCTTTCCCACAACAAGTCTTGTCTGGGCATTGGTATAATCTTCTCCTGAAAAATTGTTCACTTTAACATATCCTTTTAGATCGCAGGTTTTCTGATCCTCGGACAATTGGGCAATGTAATAGGATTTCCAAAAGATGCCGGAAGTAAAATAGGTGATTTCTACCGGGACCTGCAATGCCTGTTCCGCCTTGATATTCCAGATGCCCACATCTTTTGTTTCCGGTGGATAGGTGATTTCAACCACATCGATTTTATCTATGTGTTTTTTGATCTCAAGAGAAAGGGAGGTGGGATCAATTTTTGTATTGGCCCAGGAAAACTGCAATTGGTTCATCCCTTTGACAAAGTTGAGTACTCTCATATCCCTTACAAGGGTTAAGTCTGCCTTATTATAAATAGTGGTTTGAACCGATTGTCTATCGGACAAAGTGACAAGGTCGATTTTTG
>JAAEKY010000792.1 GCA_024227235.1 Desulfobacteraceae bacterium
CTGAAAACCGCTATTTATGGAATCAATCTTAATATATATCAATAAGATAGTTTGGTCCGACAAGAATTCAGATGATGGGGAGAGTGGGCTGCATTATAACAGGTTTAGATATTATAACAGTGGTATAGGAAGATATTTAAAAGCTGATCAGATCGGTATTATTAAAGGACTAAATCATTTATATGTATATTCTCAAAATAATCCAATAATTAAATTTGACTCTTTGGGACTGTATTGTGAAACAATGGGATGCCTTCCAACAGGTTTTAATTTAACAAGCAGTAGAGAAAGAAAAGATTTAACCGACTGGGTTTTAAAAGGGGCTTATGGTTTTGGATATGATTGGCAAACCGCCACATTTGGCGGTATACACTGTAGATGGAAAAAAGAGATCGAAGTTATTGATACCTATAAAGGGTGTTGAAATCAGTCAAAATATCAAAAGCTCACATTGCTTCAATTGAATTCCTGCACTGATTTTTTTTAAAATTGATCCTGCGCTTTTTTTGTTTGTCTGATCTTTATGTTTTTATCCGCTATATTTTTCAATATTGTGGGATCTGATGATGATCAGAGCCTTAAAAAGCAACAGGTTTCCATTTTGAGTTCAATCAGCTTCTTTTTTTTTAAAACACTTCTATTTTCTATCCGACTTTCCGGAATATATTGATTTGATCATCCTTTTTCTTTTTATGTTTTCGTCTGGTTCCCATCATTTCTATCAACAGGGTTGCAATTGTTGTGAATGTCGAACGGACCACAACTCCTCGTTGGCTTCTCACCCTGGTTTGTTCCAACCCTTCTCTTTTTTTCATAAGGTTGAAGGGTCGCTCACAATTTTTACGAATCTCAATTGCTTTTTGAGCCAATTGGCCGGCAACAGGCATGGGTTGAAAATACCCGGTGTCAAAGGAAACCACTCTGGTTTTCGAACACCGGGCCTCATGAACGCATTCTCCAAATCGGGCATTGCATTTATACTCATGGCCGATCTTTGAACCCCCGATGTTTGTCATTGGTATTTCACAATAGTCGTTGCAGGTCACCCTGACCGGAAATACCAATACATTATCAGGTAGGCAGGCTTTTTTTGACGGCGGTGCAATTATATACGTCCCGGTCTCTTTATAAATGGAGCCGTCACCGTCATGATACGCTTCATCCGCTGTTACCAATTTGACATCAATTCCCATGGCTCGGGCCAAATTTATTAACGGTTTTGCAAACAACCTGTCATGATGATTGCCCGCACCGATAAGCGAAACCAAAGGGAAGCTGTGACCGGTTGACGGATTGATAGCCATCAGTGTATGCATGCGGTAACCTATAAAATACCGGGACCGGTCTCTTTTATTCCGCCGTTTCCCGCAATCGCAATCCAGATCCGAATATATCCTGATTTTTTTACCTTTGACGGTGATGGTGCAAAGAGGGTAGTTGATCTCACTTGGCAGTTCCGATGAATCAATTGCATGTAAAACACGATTTTCCAAACAGCCTGATGAATGAAAATGGTGTAGAATATATACCAGAATGTTCATCACTTTTGTGAAGGAAAGATCACATCGAAAGTGGCACAATTGTGTATGATCAATAATTTTTTTCGTATTCAACGGCAGACCGACAAACCTTCTGTTTTGCTTCCTTTCCTGCCCAAAATATTCTTTGGTACAATATTTCCTATAGCTGATTTCAGGATATTTTATGGCTTTTAAAAGTTCCATTCTGAATAATTGGTATGGGAATATATCTCTGATATGGGGCGAGTAACCCTCGTTTGCAAGAAGGCTGTTAATGATTTGATTATCCAAAAGCTCATCAACAAATCTTAATTCAAGATCTGTTATTTCCGAAGCCGCTTTCTTGTTTCCGGCAGGCTTAAAAAGGAAACCGCTGTGAAAGCGATCAATATATTGACCCATTTTATTGAGCGGAATTATACCCTTTGAGGGCATCTGATGATCAAGACCGATAAGGCGCTCTGTCGGAACGCTGAGTTCCTGTTTAAAATCATAATTATCCACGACTTCCTGCATGATTTGCCGGGACAATTCTTTTTTCGCTTTTTTACTCATATTTTTCCAGCCGGGACATTTGATTTGCAGTTGCCTTTGGACGATTCTTTTGATATTTTTTCTGTGCATTTTACCTCTTGGTTTTGTGTTTGTTTTGTTTGTCGTGATTCAAAATTCTACACAAAATCGGAGGTAAAATCAACTACAACTTATTGAATTTATATGAATTCAATTAATCTTTCTCAACACCCTTTATTAGTATTGGTCCCGATCTTTTTTTCTATTTCTTTAATTTCTTCTAACATTTCCTCAAAGTTGTTGTAATCAAGCCCTTTTGCTAGAACTCTTAGTTGAACACCACCAGGGCCAACAAAGGCGACCTTTCCACGAGGGTCTTGTGGATATTTTTGTATCCGCCAACCGTCCGGAGGAACAATCTTGAAATAACCATTAGGATCGGAATAGCGGCTTTTGGCGAGTGTATCTGTTTTACTTTGCGCATTAGCGTTTCCGATTAGTTGAAGAACAAAAAGAATTGAAATGACTGTA
>JAAEKY010000793.1 GCA_024227235.1 Desulfobacteraceae bacterium
CAAAATGAAAAAAGACTATCTTCTCAGTGTAACCACCGAAAAAGACGGTGATATTGTTTATATTCATGCAGACAAAAATGGTCTTGAATTCCTGGAAAATACGATAAGAAGGTTAAGAGCTAACCTAGAAAAAGATGAATGCGATCATGATCATCTTTTTACCGAAGCCTGGGCAGGTGATGAACTAACAGAAACGATGATTGAAAAGGAAAAACAAGATAACTGTAATCAGGTCCATCATGTAAAAATATATTCGTGGACTGACGTTTGGGCAAAGAAACACAAAATAAAAGACTATAATAATAAATAGTTATAACCAGTCATTAAACCTGAAAAAAAGAGGCCGGGGTTATAGAAAG
Organism: Desulfobacteraceae bacterium; assembly: GCA_024227235.1. Lineage (GTDB taxonomy): Bacteria > Desulfobacterota > Desulfobacteria > Desulfobacterales > Desulfobacteraceae > Desulfobacula. The sequence continues at coordinate 360 of JAAEKY010000793.1, forward strand.
TTCAGGGCACGCAGAAAGTTCATCTGTGTCACATGCTTATCGGTACGCATCCTTTTTTCAGGTTAATTCAACGTTAGCATTACAACCCACATTGGCATGGTGGATACTCCAAGTCTTCCATGCCGGGTAATGCTTTTTGTTTCTCGTTTATAAACTGATCCAACGTCTTACCGTTATTGCAGAGAGTAAAAGCTTTTTTGCCTTGTTCCTCTCTCCACGTCATTGCCGCTTTTTCCATTGCCTGAGCCTTGCAATACAAGTCA
>JAAEKY010000794.1 GCA_024227235.1 Desulfobacteraceae bacterium
ACTGATTCCTTGGGCTATCTGATTGTTAATTTCATGAGCGACTTGTTTGCTGAATTCCTGAAGGTTTACATCGAGATCAGTATTCGTAGATCCGATCATGACTTTCTGAACTCCCTGAATATTAAGCGCCTGAATATCACTGTTGGACGGCGGCATGAAGACAACTTCCGCCTTATATATCGAGGGCGCCAGCAGAGCGTAAAGCAAAGCACACACTGTGGAAATTGTTGCAACCCATAAAATGGTGAATTTTCGTTTGACAAGAGTGTTCCACAGGTCAATCAGATTGATCTCATCTTTCTGAGGGATATATCCATAGGGAGGCGGATAACCAGCAGGGTGTGGCTGAGCAGTTTCAGATCCATTCTGGTCTGTTTTTTGTGCCATTGTTTACAGCCTTTTCATAATTTCATCCAGGATTTCAACTTGCGGATTTAAGTATAAAAATTCAAAATAAATTTTCAAGATGGGCATTTTACCCGGTATTGAACTTCCCCATGGCTGCTTGAAGCCATTCCAGCATGAAGCCTTAAATTGAGTTAAATGATTGACATCTATCCACTGGGTCAAGAAAAACTACCCGGCCAGATAGCAGAACTTTTTATTGGGAATTGAATCAGATATAGGCGTTGAAAGATTGATTTTATCCGGCATAGCCGTAAAAATGACTTTATCGAAATCAAGGTTTTCAAGCTGTTCGGGATGTAAAATATTTATTCCTTTAAACATATCCCCTTTGTGATCCGCGTCAATCATGCCGACCAGTTTAATGGAGGTTTCATTCAATAAAAGGTATGCAATCTCAGCCAGCTCACCTGTCCCCCAGAAAACAACGGTTTTAACATTTGATGCTTCAAGTTCATTGAAAAGATCTAGTATTTTATCCTGGGCAGCCTTATAAAAATTATATGAATACAGGATATATTCATAGGTCAGTTTTGTTTTTTCAGCCGCTCCTTTTGGCGTAAGAATATACTTTACCCTTTTTTTAGGGATCGACGTGACCTTGCAATAGCCCTTATTCACCAACCGTTTTATAAAGGCATTGACCAGCCCCAGCGAAATATTCAGTCTATTTGAAAAATCCCGCTGACTGCTGTTATTATTTCCCTCAATTTCCTCGAGCAATCTGAGTTGGTTCAGTTTGTTGATGTCCATAAATTCCCTTAGTGCGCTCTAAATCAATGAATAGTGCGCATAGCTCCGCTTGGCGGATTACATTTTGAGAATCTGCTTGGCGATTTACTTGTGGTTTGGCTGGAAGTTGTTATTTAGAGTAGGGAGATTTGAAGAGATCCAGTTGTTCATCTATTGAACACACTATTTTGAAAG
>JAAEKY010000795.1 GCA_024227235.1 Desulfobacteraceae bacterium
CCCATTTAGTATTTTCTCGATAGTTCCATCAGCCTTCATTTTCTTAACAACATCACGATACCTGACTGCTAGATCATCGGGAAACATCGGGCCTGCGGCAATCCAGGCATGAGGTGTTTTTATTGCTTTTCCAGTGACAAGCCTCTCGCTGGATAAGCCCGCTTCTCGCCATGCCCAGCGGGCTAAATTTTCGGAAAGACACCAAGCATCTATTCGTCCAGCCATGAGTTTATTAATATTGGTTTGTGTATAGTCGACACGATCAAGATTGGTGAACCCTTGTGCCGTAAGAAAATCATCCATGGCGCTTTTGTACGTCACGCCAATACGATCAAGGCGGCGGGCTTGGTCAAGACTATTAATCGGGTCATCAAGGGTAAGAAATACAGTTTTTGACGTCGTATATTCGACAATCCACTTGAAATCTTTTTCCCGTGAAGGTGTGCGGTAAATCGCCGGCAAAATGACATTGTCACTAGCGGTCGCCATTTTGAGAGACCGAACCCATGGCCCGAATTTTACATGTGACGAACGCCCGATGCGTCTCTCGGCTTCTTTTAAAATTTCAATAGCAAAGCCGGGTTGCGGGCCTTCTTCAATCTGGTACGGCGGGAAATTTGCCGCGTAGATAATGGTATCAATGGCATATGCCGGCTTCAATAATATCGTAGTGAGTAAAAATGCTAAAATTATTCTCATCATAAAGCCTCTTCATAAAACAGCTGCGTCAACATACCCGAATTAAAGTCACATGTTATTAAAGTCACATGTTAGTGTGTGATGAACCTACAGTTTTGATATGGTGTGATTGGTGGCTCATTATGTGGATTGAAATCTTTATGCATTTTTTATTGATGAGAAATGAAACCACCCAAAAGCCATCTATAGATTATCAAAAAAGACGCCTTATGTGAAATTAATTTCAGGCAAAAAGGCAAGGGTAATTCGGATAATAGTAGTTCAGGAGGATGGTGAAGATACTTTCTGCTGCTCTTGATTCTCATGTCCATGGAACTAATCGATAAGGGTGCTGTTTTTTAGCAGGGGTAAAAGCAACGGTGCTCCATGACGATCATTTCAGAGTATACGACTTCGATTCAGACAAACAAATAAAGACTGCCGCATCGGATCTCAAGAATTTCTCAATTTACTCCAGGTCGTTTTGACAACTGTGGAGATAAACAAGAAGATGTCTCGAAAACATAACAATAAAAGCGGTGTTTCGGTCCTTGGGAAATTTAAAATAGCCTAACGGGAATAAGGCATTTGTAGACCCAAGATTTTTCCTGATAATTCCAGCACTAACTTACCAAGCAAAACTGACTCAAAAGTGTTTGTTTTATGTGTCTTTGCATCAAAGATTACATCTGAAAATTGACGAGAAAAACTGAATATCGAACCCTAAGATTATTTCCAGAAATGGAAGATTGAGTCGGTGGTTCTATAGCTGTTATGAGATGTTACTCTTAAGCCTAACAAGAAATAAACAAATCGAAAGTTGAGACTTTCCCGAAGAGGGTTGAAACTCTGAAATCATCTCAAATGGTGAAAATAGG
>JAAEKY010000796.1 GCA_024227235.1 Desulfobacteraceae bacterium
ATATAAAATGTACATAAAAAATAGTTGACATACCCACAAGATTGTTGTATACTCCTCCTTATAATAAAATATATGAGGAGGTGTTTCATGGATACATTTGATAAGCTACTTGAATTTCAAAAAGATTTAATACAATCACAGCTTAAAGTCATCTACCGCTACCAGCAGCAAAGTCCCCATCTTAAAAAATCTGCACAACGTACGTCTAAATTAAATATCGTTGAGGACATACTTGCATCTCATCATCAGCCACTGCATATCTCTAAGATTATCGAAATTGCAAAAAACGATTACAATGTCACCTTAGAAAGAGATTCGATCGTTTCCGCCCTGGTAAAAAAAATTCAGGCCGGGGTACGATTTATCCGCGTGGCACCAAACACCTTTGATTTGAAAAAATAAACTGCCAGCTGGAAAGGAGAAATTTACCGATGAGCTTTACCGCAAAAATAAATCGAATACGAAAAATCTTGGGTCAAGGTGAACACTTTCAACGGGAAAAAAAATTCCTCTCTTTGAACTCGTAGTTGCTTTAGTTTCAACTTTTACCGTTACCTCCAAGAAGAAAGCAATCGCTGATGCCCATCGAAACTTTATCAGTCTTACTGGGGACAAAATCTCGCGAAGTAGCTTCTGGCAGCGACTTGCAAATGGTAAACTTGTTGATTTTTTGGAAAAAGCCGTCTTAAATTTTTCCTTTAAAATCCAACAAAAAGCATTATCCAAACTCTCGTGGTTATCAATATTTAAAGATGTATTTATCTACGATGCTTCTCCTATCCGTCTACCGGCATCCTTATCAAATATATTTCCAGGTAACCGCAAAAATCATAGCCCGGCTTGCTTTAAATTAAGCGCCTTGTACACCATGAGCATGCGAGGTGTTCAATGGTTGAAACTTTCCGATCAAAAAACCCACGACAGTCAAATCCTTCCGGATCTTGAACAATTAATAGGTTCATTGTTCCTATTCGATCTGGGTTATTTTAGTCACAAATTTTTGTATACATTGAGTAA
>JAAEKY010000797.1 GCA_024227235.1 Desulfobacteraceae bacterium
AAGCTCCTTATGTCTATAGCAATGGACGAGGTGGTCGTTCACCACACCGGACGCCTGGAGAAGGGCATAACAAATGGTGGTCCCCACAAATGAAAAACCTTCTGCTTTTAAAGCCTTGCTGACGGTATCCGAAAGGGGTGTGGCTGCGGGTATCTCATTGAGATCTTTCCAGGCATTTTGAATCACGCTGCCGTCGGTAAAAGACCAGAAAAAGTCATCAAAGGAGCCCCTCTTTTCCTGTACCTTGAGAAAAGCCTGGGCATTCTTTACAGTGGCTTGAATTTTTAGACGATTCCTGATGATACCCCGATTTTGGCGCGCTTTTTCCATGGCCTTTTCCGACATGCGTGCAACTTTTTGTGGATCAAAACCATAAAACACCTGTCGGAAGGCCTCTCTTTTATGAAGTACGGTTCGCCATGAAAGACCAGCCTGAAAGGCATCCAGCGTTAAAAATTCAAACCATTTTTGATCTTCATGCACCGGGACACCCCACTCCTCATCATGATATCGCAGCATCAATTCGTCATTTCCCATCCAGGCGCAACGTGGTTTGTCATCAACCATCATATTCATCCCTCTTTTTTGTTCAATGGTATATCTTGGTCATGCACAGTCAACAAACTAAATATTAAAAATGAAAAAACTAATGCCAATGGTAACCTGACCTGCCATTTTATTAATTTGGAAATCAGATCAATGAAGCCCAAAACTGTCCTTTTTCATAGAAGCTTGCCAAAGCCTGACTTTTAAAAAAAATATTTATCCTTTTTGCATGGAATGTTTTCGTAATTTTCCATAGAAAATTACCAATTCAGCAATTTTTTTCAAGACAAATAGCCAATTCCCCTCGGATAGCAATGTCCTTGAAATTTACATTCATCTAATAAATTGGGGATTCCTGAAGATATCTGCACTCAGGCTATGCTTACTGGTAGGTATTGTTACTACAAATTTTGATGGACACTGTTTGTTACAGATAGATCGAACCGTATTTGTAGTTTACCTTAACCTGTGAATAGATTGGGATATCTGAAATTTTGAAGACCTGCTTTCATTGCAGAGACATAGCAGCTATCACCGGTTTTAACCCCTGTCCGGCGACCACAAGATATGGGGTCTTATCCTTCACCGGATCCTTTCTTATTATCCAGGACCTCACGT
>JAAEKY010000798.1 GCA_024227235.1 Desulfobacteraceae bacterium
CCCACAGAAATTTTCCACTGCACTTTGTTTCCAACAATTAAAATATTTCTGCAAAGTGAAATTGTCTCAAAACTATTTAAAAAATTTTGTGTAACATGCATATATCACTGGTGTTTGTGGTGGTATTTATTATGAAGGGATTTACATGGTAAAAGTCATTTTAACAGAAATATACATGTTGGAGCACTTTTTATGAAGTTTTTTTGTTACAGAGTGCCATAACTATGACCAAATAGCCCAGGGAATACAAAAGTTTTCAAAAATATGATCCAGTTGGCTGATAACAAAGGATATCCATGTTTTACATGGGCTTTTTAGGCGGTCTGAGTGAAAATAACTGAAAGATCCAGCATGAAAGAGATCACAAAGTTGCTGGGCCATTGAGCCGTATGGGTGGCCCAGCAAAAAAAATTGTACCACCATCTCAAGGGGTTCCGGGGGCAAATTCTGACCGATGAGACTCGCTGGGACTCGCTCGGAACACCCCGAAAGAGTGGTTTTTCTGAACGAAAGAGGCCGAAAGAGGGTGAAAGAGTGGTGCTAGGCCACTTTCACGAAAGAGTAATTTAAAGTCCTCGACAAAACAAGAATTTTGGCGCCAGCGGATCTAAAAAATCTCTTTTCGTTCCCGAGATACGGCCGTTTGAAGTTGGAATTGTTGTGCGAAGAAATTTCACATGTAAGCTTTGGACTCTGTTAATGGCCTATAATAAATACCGGATTTACAAGGGCCTAAACACCAGTGCTCAGGCAACTCCTGTCCCAAACCTGGCAGCATTCCCCACGGCGAGTGGAGCTGCCAGATGCAGGAAATCCCAATTCCTGACGCCACTTTCCTGGACGGAGATGCCAATACCTACCCTGGTGAGTTGACCAAAGTTTCCCCAAAAAGATATCTTTCATGGTGCCTTTTGTCAGCGCTCCAATGCCGCCTGGATTGTAATGCTGGTTATGTTTCACATAAGACTCCGGTCATCACCTGTGTGAAGGGAAAGTATCAACCACAAG
>JAAEKY010000799.1 GCA_024227235.1 Desulfobacteraceae bacterium
AATGTTTACAGCTTCTTTTGGCATTCCATACACCACACAGGATTTTTCATCCTGAGAAATATTGATTGAGCCTGCCTTTTTCATTTCCAGCATTCCTTTTGCACCATCTTTTCCCATACCGGTAAGGATGATACCAAGTGCATTGGCGCCGGCATATTTGGCAACTGATTTAAAAAGGATGTCTACTGCAGGTCTTTGATAATGAACAAGTGGCCCAGTTTTAACTTCTACATAATATCTTGCACCACTTCTTTTAAACAGCATATGATAATTACCCGGAGCAATTAACACCTGGCCATTTACAACTGTATCTCCATTTTCGGCTTCCTTGACTCGCATTTGGCACTGTTCATTCAGTCGCTCTGCAAATGAAGCTGTAAACTGGGCCGGCATGTGCTGGACAACAACTATTCCCGGAGAATTCTGCGGCATTCTTGTCAATACTTTTTTTAAGGCTTCAGTGCCACCTGTAGAAGCTCCAATGGCGATAATTTTATTTGTTGTAGCTGCAAGGGCTTTAGAACCAATAGAAGACATTGGTTCATTTTTTGTTTTCTGGCTGGATACAGGTTTTAGCTTTGCCCCGTAAACCGCTCTGATCTTTTCAGCAAGCTGTACACTCATATCACCCACAGAGTACGCAGCACTGGGTTTGGATATCACTTCAAGCGCACCAAGAGAAATAGCCTCAAGAGCGATTTTGCTTCCCTTGGTACTCAGAGAGCTGACAATGATCACAGGCAGTGGAAAATGTTTCATTAATTTTTTTAAAAAAGTTATTCCATCCATTCTCGGCATTTCAATGTCAAGGGTAAGCACATCGGGCTTAAGTTTTAGGATCTTGTCCCGGGCAACATAAGGATCCGGGGCCGTGCCGACAACAACAATACCTTTCTGCTTTGACAATTGCTCAGTAAACACTTTCCTGACAACGGCAGAGTCATCTACAACCAGGACTTTTATATTATTAACCATTTATAGACCTCCAAACCTTTATCAATCAATTTCCAGAGAAAAAGCCATCTTTGATACAGTCGTTTCAATAATATTAAATATGTCTTCATTTGAAACTTCTGATTCGTTAATCAACTCAGGTATACTCAACTCAAAAGGGATTTTACTTTCGGTTTTACTTAAGGCATTGCCACACACAATATTGCAAAGTTCTGTCAAGGTCCCTGAAAAATGTTCATCTGTAAGACTTTTTTTTGCTTCTCCCATAAAATTTTCTGCCATTTCTGCAGCCAGAGTTTTCGGGGCCACAATTGTTGCACTGCCTGAAGTATCTCCATTAAATCCCAGGCGACAGGCAAATATTTTTTCTTTGCTCAATCCACATCCAGAAAGCGTAGACTCTCCATCAAATTCAACCGGTAAAAAAAACATGGTTTCCATGACTTCAGAAATCGAAGTCATCATCGCTTTCATCAGAATCTTCTTCATAATCCACTTCTCCAAGTATATTTACAATTAAGTCTCTTATCGCTTCAGCCGTAAATGGTTTGGTGATATATCCTGCAGCACCGCAATCCGTAAATTCTTTAATTTTAGATTCATTTCCTTCTGTTGAAATAACAACTATTGGAATATCTTTTGCGACATCATCCTTTTTAATGGCCTTAATAAATTCCAGGCCATTCATGACCGGCATATTGTAATCGGTCATAATGATATCCACCCAGGCGTTTTTCATCACTTCAAGTGCTTCCTGCCCATTGGCTGCTTCAAGCAAATCTGCTTTACCATAGCCTGCAGCTTTTAAGGTCCGTTTTAAAACAGATCGCATGGGTAACGAATCATCCACTATCAGTATCGAATATGACATTATTTTATTCCTGTATTTTTGAGTTAAACAATATTTAAAAGTTCTTCTACTTCCTGCATGTTTATACCAAATTCTGCAATAATCATGGAAACATCATTTGCAGAAAACCCGAGTTGTTTCATGGCCTGAGCCTTAAATCGATAGGATAACCCATCAGAGCCAACCCCCTGTCCCATCATCATGCAGATGCAGTCTGCAAGATAGACCGCTGCAATTTCTTTATCCTTGATCATCTTTTCATCTGCCAGATGATGATTGCGGATAATTTTGATCATTCGGGGAGAAAATTTCCACATCTTGGCGATCATTGCCCCAAGTTCTGCATGATCAATACCCAATACCTTTTTTTCAGCTTCCCCGAAACTGAATCCTTTGTTTTCAACCAGGTCTTTAATTTTCTTTGAAGAATCAGATACATGAACTTCCAAAATAATTTTCCCGATGTCTTTTACCAAAGCAGAAGTAAATATTGTATTTTTATTTTTTAAAGATAATTTCACAGCAACCTGTTTTGCAATGACAGCTGAAGAGACCGAATATTTCCACATGTCCCCTCCTTCCATTCCATATCCTTTTTGGCTGCCGGAAAGTGCTTTTGCACCCGATTTTAATAAGACAAGTTCAATCACCTGGTCTGTGCCCAGCATATTAACCGCATCTTTTATAGATTCTGCTGGGTTTTTAAGTCCAAAAAAAGCAGAATTACAGGTCTTTAAAACACTGGCTGTAATCGCAGGATCGTATTGAATAACATTGGCAATATCCTCCATGGAGCTGTCTGGATTATCTACCACCGTTAAAAGCTGGTTGGCTACAGCAGGAATCGGCTTTAATTTTTTTATTTCTTTCATCAGGTTCTGTAGAGTTGTCATATTTTCACCTCCTTTGATCCGGAAGTTTTTACATATATATCTCCGGTTGCTATTTCAATCCTCACTGTCCTGTTTACATTGCCGCCAACATCCTGCTTATTGATCATTACGTTGTTTTTAAAAAACATTTTTTTAAGAGCCATATAATTTCTTTTACCAATATTAAAGAACCCTTTCTGATCAAGAATTTCTGCTCCACCTGCAGCATAAATTTTCATCCGCTGTTTGACAGCCCCAAGTTTATATGCGGCTTTAAACAGTCTGGGTATTCCAGAATCGGCAAACATATAAGGTCTTTGCTTAGCCTTCCCTTTATCAATGGAGGATTCTGGCAGCATATAGTGCAGCATGCCGCCAACCCTTGCTACAGGGTCAAAAATGACAAGCCCGATGCAGGAACCGAGGGAATAGGTGATAATAGACTCTTTCGGGTCATTGCTTACTTTCATATCTGCAACTCCAACTATCTGTTTCACAAGATATTCCTTTCATTTTTAATGTTTCAATATAAATACGATGTATGTGATACTTACTTATAGCTATCCATTGGCCACCTCAAAAACACCATGGATATCAAGGATAAGACCTACCCTGCCATCAGCCAGAATAGCTCCTCCAGCAATACCTTTTACATCCTCAAGATTGCTGCCCAGGCTCTTGATGACATATTCGTCTTTACCTAAAAGTTCATCAATTAAAAGGGCTCTTTTCTCTTCTTTTGATTCAACTACGACCACTAGGTTATCCCAGATGGGTTTTTTCTGACTGCTGTTGTTATACATGTTATTTACACGGATAACAGGTACCAACCCCCCCCCCGGTCTTTTACCATTTCTCCTTTTCCCTCAACTGTAAAACAGTCCGCTTTGGGTGGCTTAAATGCTTTTTGGATAGCAATGGTTGGAATAATAAATTTTTCATCATCAACCCCCACCAGCATCCCGTCAATAATAGCCAGGGTTAATGGAAGACTGATGGTAAATTTAGTGCCTTTTCCCATCTGGGATTCAATGTTCAACTGTCCCCTGAACTTTTCTATCCCGGATTTGACCACATCCATGCCAACACCCCTGCCTGACACATCCGTAATCTCTTTGGCCGTGGAAAAGCCAGGCTGCATGATTAAATCGTAAATTTGAGCATTGGTTAGCTGCTCTGAACCATCAATCAAACCTGTGGCTGTGGCTTTTTCAAGGATGACCATTTGATCCAGCCCTTTACCGTCATCTTCAATTTCAATGGTGATATGTCCGCCTTTGTGATAGGCCCTAAGGGTAATCGTACCTTGGGAAGATTTTTCCTGTTTTGTCCTGTCTGATGCTTCTTCAATTCCGTGATCACAGGAATTTCTGATCATATGCACCATGGGCTCATAAAGTGCATCCACGACATTCCTGTCGATCTCAGTATCTTCTCCTTCCATGTTTAAATTGATCTTTTTATCGGATTTTTTGGATAAATCTCTTACAAGCCGTATCATTTTCATGAACGTGGCTTTTATGGGGATCATTCTCATGGACATGGCAATATTCTGCATATTGGTGACAATCAAGCCAAGCTGTGCCACATTCTGGCTCAATGAAGGATCATCCACTGTCTTTTGTTTCAACATTGACTGGGCGAT
>JAAEKY010000800.1 GCA_024227235.1 Desulfobacteraceae bacterium
ATTTTTGAAAAAAATCGGTTCGAGGTTAAAGTTTTTTGAAAAACTTTAACCTCGAATTCTAAATCTAAACTCGAAAAAGCGAGTTTTGCAAGAGCCTCAATAATCATTTTTTAATCCTGTTAATCCTTTAATCCGTTTAATCCTGTTCAAATATTGTCGTTATTCTTGGAAAACGAAAAACTTGATAATCCAGCATTATATAGAATCAATATTTAAAAATCAAGGCTTTTTTAGTTATACCTGGCAGGTTTTTGGAACCTGCCAGGTCTTTTTAAAGAAAAAAACTAAGCGGCTTTGGACTCCAGAAAAAAAACTACCAGATGATCACTCACTAACAGGTTTTACTTTGTCCAATTTGACTTCAAAAATCAAGCTAGGGGGTTGCTGCATCAACGTGACCTCGTAAACAGTAATACCACCAAAAGCATCAGGTACATCAACAAACGGGATATAAAGTTCTCCAGCCTGTGGCTTATAAACGGCATGTTGTGATTTCCCCGGATAAATCGTTATTCCGCACGATGCGGGATCATCAATACATTGCTGCCGTCCCTCTTCTCTTGCAAGGCTAATCGGATCGTCAACGCCGTCAGTGTTATTCCACTCACAGATGAAGGAATGTGTATTGTTAGAAGCGGGGAGACCTGCATCATTCCATTCAGTCGGGAATTTGCCAGAAAAAATTAAATAATCTTCTCCGCCGCTATCATTAGGCTCACCTGATCCCCAGTGTTCGTAATCCCATGTTTCTCCCGTTATCCATTCCCAAGTCCCTTCAGAATACCTATCTGTACCACCAAGCCATAGGTCTAGGCCATCCTTACCCACTTGATCATAGACGAACCTGTTTTCTGCTTCGGAAGTGATGGTCGCTAGATATCCACCCTGCTCCTCACAAAAATCTTTGGCATCCTGCCATGTCTTTTCTGTATCAATCCGTTGATAAGAATGTCCGTTTTCAGGGTACGCAACTGTGTCTGAATTTGCTAATGCGATTTGGACAGGGACAACTACGCCCAAAATGCTAACAACGCTTTTTATATTTGTCATTTCATTCTCCTGTTGTCATAATGGTTATAATCACTCGATGATCAAGTTTTATCGTTACCCAAACAATAACTACAAGGATTGTGTTTAATGATGAATGGTGAATTATGAATTATGAATTAAATCAATCGCTTAAAGAAAAATTTAAGACCATAATCATTTTTTAATCCTGTTAATCTCTTAATCCGTTTAATCCTGTTCAAA
>JAAEKY010000801.1 GCA_024227235.1 Desulfobacteraceae bacterium
AAATAAATACAAATTTTACAGATGGACATGGAAATCAATAATAACAATATTAACAGCAAGTTACAATAGATTTTACAAATTTGCAAATTTATTGAGGACATAATAATCTTGGTATCTGCGCACCCCTTCTTATCTGATTCAGATACAAACCAGCGGATTAAAGGCTATCGAGCCAGGCCAGCGTTTCTTTTTTATGCTCCCAGTCTATCAACTCATCGATTTTGGGATCATGTTTGAGTGTCGATTGGCTATATTCGATAAATTTCTTCTGTGCAGCTCTTTTGGTTCTTAAATCCATTTTCAGATATATCATAGTGGATTGGATATTTTCATGGCCCAGATGGTTTTTTACATCCGACAGTGATTTGCCGGATGCCAGCATATTTATTGCGCAGGCATGCCGGAAGCTGTGCACCGGATGTATCATTTCAAGCCGTTTGGGTTTCAGCGCGATGGAAAGATATTTTTGGCACATCAGATAAATTCCCTTGCGGGTTAATGCTCTGCCATGCTTGTTGATAAACAAACAGTGATGATGAATCGGTTTGGGATTTGGCCGGTATCTAGTAATGTAACGTTTTACAAGATCCGTTGTTTTTTGAGCCAGCTTGATCAAGCGAAATTTATCTCCCTTTCCCAAAATGGTTAAGGTTTTTTGAGTCGGGTTGAAGTAGTCAAGATTCAGCGTTGCGATTTCAGTTGCTCTGACGCCTGAGTCAGCGAGCAGATGGACTATGGTATAATCTCTAAAGCCCAGCGGTTTTTTAAGATCAACGGCTTGATAGACGGCAAAGATTTCTTCGATGTATAAAAAAGCGACGATCTTTTTTTGTGATTTTTTCTGTGGAATAGCCAAAATGGTATCGGCAATTTCCCGTTTTTGCGGGTACATCAAGCGGATCATTTTCGCCAGGGATTTGATAACGGCTAAACGTTGATTTCTGGTATTGGCTGCATTGCTGCGATCGGACTGCAGATAATCCAAAAAAGCAAGGATGAGTTGCAAGGAAAGATGGTCAATTGAAAGTGAGCCGATCTTGATTGAGTAGTATTTGGCCGCAAATGGCAAAAAAAGAGCCAGCGCCTGGCGGTAAGCCTTAATGGTTTGTTGACTGCTGCCTT
>JAAEKY010000802.1 GCA_024227235.1 Desulfobacteraceae bacterium
AAGGCAATGGTGAAAAAATCACCACATCTTCGCTTTTTCGGGATGGGTGGGGTTGAACTTGTCAAAAACGGAGTTGAAGTTCTTTTTGATGCCCAGAAAATTGCAGTTGTCGGTGTCGTTGAGGTACTTACTCATCTAATTGATATCATACGAGCACAAAGAATCCTCAGAAAAGAGATGGCAGAAAGACGACCAGATCTTCTCATTCTTATTGATTTTCCTGATTTCAATTTGATGCTTGCTAAAAAAGCAAAAAAACTTGGTATTCCAGTTTTTTATTATATAAGCCCTCAGGTATGGGCCTGGAGATCTGGGAGGGTAAAAACCATAGCCAAACGTGTTGATAAGATTGGGGTGATTTTACCCTTTGAAGAGCAGTATTACCAAGAACGTGGCGTTTCAGCTCATTATGTCGGGCATCCACTGCTTGATGTCGTAAAAGTACATTTGGACAGGAATAAATTTTGTGCTAAATATTCACTGGATTCTAATAAAAAAATAGTTGGGATTCTTCCTGGTAGTCGTAAAAGAGAGGTTGCAGCACTCTTACCAACCTTTCTAGAAAGTGCCAGTAAATTGCAGGAACAAAGTAGTGATGAACTCATTTTCCTGCTTCCACTGGCATCTACTCTCTCAAGAGCGG
>JAAEKY010000803.1 GCA_024227235.1 Desulfobacteraceae bacterium
ATGCTTCTAAAGGAGAAAGAAATGGAATGTAGTAAATGTAAAGTTGCAATTTTAAATGGTGATGAACGAGAACACAAACGGAAAATATTGTGCGAAGATTGTTATATTGATGTTTTATCACCTGCAAAATTTTGTGACCCCTGGGCAGATTACGCAGCAAAGTCATTTGTTGAAAAAAATTCAAATATAGCATTTAGTGATAACCAATCCATAATAATTAAAGTCTTGAAAGAATATGGGGAGGTTGAACCCATCATTTTAATAGATAAACTAAAAGATCAAATATCAGCTGAAGATGGTGAAAGAGAATGTGCAGCCCTTCATCGAATGGGTAAAATTACTATTGAAAACAACGATGGAAAAATTATTCTCAAACTTAAATAATATATAAACAACAGGCATAACAAAATAATGGAGCAGATGTCTTAATGCCTTAGGTCGAGGTGTTTTTGAAATTTTATCTTTATACATAATTTACGACATTTAATCTGGGTTATGCTTTTTATCGACACTGATCATTATTGACGTTCTATGTCAGCAATAATTATCTATGATTCGAAATTATGAAGATTATAAACCAGTCAAGATAGGTGGACAAATATCCATATTTATGGGTTTGCTCATTTTTGTGATTCACTTTTTCGTATTTCCGAGAGAAGAATTAGATACTAGTTTTGATATTTTTGCTTGGGTAAATATTTTTTGGTATCTCCTAATGGGTATCGGAATCCTCCAACAAAAAATTTGGGGTTATTATATGCTAAAAGTATATTTGTACGTTTTGGCAATTGGTTTCCCCATTGGAACCTACATAGGATTAAAATCGTTAAAGTATCTTAAAGATAAGAATATCAAAGACTTTTTTGTTGGCAAGACTCTGGAATTGTAGCAGAAATTCCATAGAACCCTAAAGGATTGACACGACCTGCAAGGTCGTACTCAATCCATTGTTCAAGAAGCCCGAAAAAAACAAAAAACACAATATGTAGACTATAGGGTATGGCTAAAAGATATGTTGTGGTTAAAACAGGTGGGTGTTTAGCAGATGACAGTTTAAAATTCATCTGTCGTATGATTCAGTCTCATAAATTTGATAAAACATGTCAATAATTAATTCATCAAGCATATTGTGCTCTTGAATTTATGAAAAAAATTAATAAAATATCAAAATTCTGCCGCGCAGCGGCTTACTTGAAACCAGCGCTGCCGCTGACCGCTGGGGGAAAGCCCCCAATTCCCTCCCTTTGGTCGGCGGCCCGTAAGCGTAAACGTCAGGAGTCAAATATGCCTTACGATTTTCATTCTGAAGATTGTGGAATAATAATTAATTTTCATGGAACCTTTTGCTTCAAAGATAATAATGAAGCAACTGTTGAACTCTATATGCATCCAAATTTTTGTGAGCTCAAATACATAATTTGGGATTTCTCTGATGTTTCTGAAATGAACATGACAGGAACTGAAACAGACTCTGCCTCTATGATGGACAAAGAAGTTTCTTCACGGCTACCGAACACAAAGGTAGCGTTAATTACACAAGATACCTTAACTAAGGAGCTCTGTGCGAATTATATTGCTCAATGCCAAAATCGAAATTTGAAGTGGAAATTTTTGATAGCGGCGACCATAGAGGAAGCAAGGATTTGGACAGACTCCTAACCCGGCGCTTAACATGGACGAGCTTTACTTCGCCGCTAAATTTTCATCTGAAATAATATTAATCTATAACGTTGGCTGGCTTTTATCGCCTTGAATGCCCGCCTGTTAACTTTTCGATACACGATATGAAATATCCAAGTAATTTAAAATACAGTCTTGTAGGTTGGGCAATAGCAGCAGGAATCGGTTTTGGAATTTCTGCCGTTTCGAGTCTTCCATTTTGGGCAGCTTTTATTATCGTAGCAATTTCAATGCACATAAATAGCCTAATTGCTGAATACGAAGATAATCTTCCTAGTGGGTTCAATAATCCTATGTCTGAGAAAGAAATAAAAGTTGAAACTCAAAAACGAATTGAACAACAGAATAAAAAGCTCTTACCCTATCGCATTACATTTTGGGGTACTTTCATCTTGATACTAATTTGTTTGGTATGGGTTTTATGCTACTAAAAAGGCTTAATCACAATAAAAAAATAATATATTGGGTAAATTATCAGCGTGTATAACCATCGCTAAAGGGCCGCAAGGGATGACTTTTCAAAATCCGTGGCAACTTTGGAACAGTGTTGCTCTTAACAAAATTTGGTGGAAACCTTGTTCTCCCCCTGCAGTCGGAGGCCATGGATCAATCACCTGAGAGACAACGATGAGCATTTAAAGCAACTGCTTCTTAAAGGTAATGTAATGTGCCATTCCTACGTTATTGGGGAACTTGCATGTGGGAACAATAGAAATCGTAAAGAAATTCTTACTTTTCTCAAGGCGCTGCCTGCAGCGCCATTAATTGAATTCAATGAATATTTATTTTTCGTTGGGAAGCATCAATTGAATGGTATAGGAACCGGCTTCGTAGATATCCATCTTCTGGCTTCATCAAAACTTGCTCAAACTAAGTTGTGAACAGCAGATAAAAGACTTATTACTGCAGCATCTAAACTCGGGGTAAATTACCAAAAAAGATAACCCATTGCAGCAGACCGTAAGAGGCTCCGCCCCTTGTAGCCTCCTTACACTCGGCAGTCCCTCAACTCAATCCGATATAAATAAATATTTGCATGTATCATTGGTTGTACACTATAATGTACAAAAAAATGTAAACTTTGAGGAATGATATGCAAAATTTAAAATTCGATCAGGACATAAAGCCGCTTTCGGAAGTACGAAATGGTATGGCTGCTTTTATCAAGCAAATCCATGAGACCAAAAGACCACTTATCATCACTCAACGTGGCAAAAGTGCTGCTGTGTTACTTGATGTGCATGAATATGAACTTATGCAAGAAAAATTAAACCTTTTGACGGACATACGAACTTCTCTTAATCAGTTAAACAAAGGTGAAGGTATAAGCCATGAAAATGCCCGCAAAGAACTTCGTGGCCGTATTGAATCGTGAAATTAATTTGGTCGCCTCTTGTCCTTGACCGGGCTTCCGAAATTATTGATTACATTTCTCTTGACAACCCTTCAGCGGCAAAAAGATGGCTCAATACAATTTTTGACAAGGTCGAACAACTTATATCATCCCCTGAACCCGGTCGTATAGTACCAGAAATTTCAGACAGTAAATTTTGTGAAATAATATACGGTAATTACAGAATTATTTATCACCTTGAGCAAACTACTATTTCCATTTTAACAATACGACACGGGAAGCAAATCTTGCCAATCGACGAAATCAAGTTATAACGTGCCCATACCTTTGGAGGAGAACCCAGCTGGATGGTTATAATCCAGTCAATAGATACTGTAAAATCAGCATATCAGATACTTGGCCGCTTCCAACCGGCTACAAACTATATTCTCTGTTTGATTTCAGGGATCTTTGGCTTTTTTAAATTCATTTCTGAAAACTTCAATTCTGTTTGAGTATTCTCAATTCGAACATCCTGTTTATAAATTTTCTATTATTAGTTTTCGGATATAACTAACGTATTATTTATTTAGCTAAGCACTACTTTTTGGATTTTTTCTTAATACGACTAATTATGTAGCCGACAGTGCGGAGCTATGTTTAAAAGAGACCTTTGCAAGATTCAGAATTAGCAGAATAATATTTTGTTCCAAGTCAAATACGGGGTTTTGATAAGGCATTTGGCCTGTATTTGATAATAAAGTTTGGCAAATTCGATTAAAAAAGGATTCGTGCAAAGGTTTCATTTATTGTGTGTTTATTTCTACCCTGGTGTAGAAAAAAGGCGTCTGCTCAGGTTTGTAACTTGGGAGGACGCCTTTTTTGTTTTCAAGCGCTTCTATCCTCTTTTTTATCTTTACAAGATCTCTTTTGGGAAACCGTTTCAGCCTGACAGTCGTGGCGTCTTTACCCCACCAGGTTCCATCATCTCGCCAGGCGACCCGTGAGGCACAGCTATTCTATTTCAACAGGTGCTCACTTGACACAATGACGTTATAGCGTCACAATGTCGTAAACGTAATTGAAAAGAGGCATTATGACAATCCAAACTAAAAGAGCAACCCTATATTTCGATCCTTCTATTCATAAAGCATTAAAATTTAAATCTATTGAAACATCAAATTCTATTTCCACACTTGTAAATCAAGCAGTTAAAGCAGCTTTATCCGAAGATGCTGATGATATAATAGATTACGAAGAAAGAATTAATGAACCACTCATTAGTTTTTCTGGCATGGTTAAAAGGTTAAAACAAGATGGCAGAATATAAGATCTTTTTCAGAGATTCTGTCTCGAAAAATTTTAAAAAAACCCCTAAAAAAGATCTTCAAAAAATTCTTTCCAAAATTAAAAAACTGAGTGAGGATCCTCATATACCAGGTCGTAAAAAATTAACAGGCCAAGAGCCTTCTATAATACGGCAAGAAAATTACAGGATCCTCTACTCTAACCAAGGCAAACAACTAACAATTTGGGTTATTAAAGTTGGCTAAATGAAAAATAAAGCATTAAAAATTAGCAAAATGAGGTCTGAAAATTTAAGGCTGGAATTCACTAAGGATGTCACTTGGGAAAGTTTTCCGGAAAAAGCAAAAGAGTTTCTTACGATTGCTAAAGGGTGGACCTTGTTTAAATCGACAACCCCAGAAAAAAGGACATGGTTGGTACTAATTAACCTCAGACCCTTTCATCTCTCATATGATAATTGCTCTGCAAGAATGAGTTTGGACTCATTAGCCAATATGTGTAATCCAGTTATCGAAGAACTGTACAATAAACTAATAGATAGTGGCTTATAACCTTTGAATAATCTCCCTATCAAGCATAGAAAAAATATTTATGGAAGCTTATAATATGCTGAAAACCTGTTTGTTAAAGATAATGGGTATTAATATCTTCTCAATCTTTTGTGTTCTGTGTTTATGTTCGGGTTGTTACAGTCAACTGGACAATAATAAACATAAGGATACCACTATTGCTCAATCGGAATATACCCCTATGGATATATGGCATGTAGCTTTTTTTTCTACTATTCAAAAAAACTGGACCTATGATCCTGGATTAACAGGACTTGACCAAAAACTTGAAGTGCATATTATCCTTAAAATATTAAAAACTGGGTATACAAAATATATCCGATATGATTCCAAATCAGGCAATGAATTACTTGATGAGGTTGCTATGAATACAGTCCTAAAATCAATTCCTTTCCAAAAATTACCAAAGGATATAGAATTTTATGAAGTTGGCATTATTTTTTCACCCAGGGGTTTAAAATAGGTAGAATATATAAAGCCGCCGAATGTATGTGTTTGCAGCAAAGCCAAATTGATCAGGAGGAGAAATAATACCATTTGCTAAGGTTAATATTGGATAGAAAACTGAAAAATGCTTCTGCTCTGGCAGGAATAGGCGCGATTGGCATTTGTATCGTGGTATTATCCTTAGGGCTGTTGATGAACAAAGAGTTTTGGTCATCAACAGTCGCGATGATTACTGCGTTGAGTATTTTTGTTTGTTGGGTTTCAGAATCAAACCCAATCATGGCAGAATCAATGTCTGCAATGATATCATTGTTCTTTTTATTTTTTATGGTAAAGGCGAATATCCAAGCTGCAAGGGCCATGTTCAAAGATCGTAGTTACTTGGTCTAAGAAGGGTAAATTATTCTCTGGTTTTTTTATCTTTTAACTCTTTATACCAATCATCCTTTCCATAAATCTCATCCATACAGGCTGGGCAGAGGCTATGGCTGAAAAGGGCTGTGGAATGCTGTTCAAAATAGCTTTCCAGTTGATTCCAATATCCTTTGTCATCTCTGATTTTTTTACAACTTGAACAGATAGGAATAAGATCGCCAAGGATTTTTACATTTTTTAGCGCGTCATTGAGTTTATTAATCAGTTTTTCTTTTTCAAATTCAGCTTCTTTTCGTTCTGTAATATCTGAATTAGTTCCTGTTCGCCTCACCTGATTACCATTTTCATCCCATTCAGAAACCTTGCCACGACCACGAATCCATTTATAATTTCCATCCTTGGTTTTTAAACGAAATTCCTGGGACCAACTCTTTTTCTGACGGATCCTCTCATCCACATAAGCACTTGTTTTTTCCCTGTCATCCGGATGCAATAAATTTAACCACGTCTCCCTGCTCGCCGGCATTTCATAGGGTTCGTATCCAAGCATGGTATAATATCGCGGACTGAAATAAACCTCATTTTTTCTATAATCAAAATCAAAGACACCATCATTTACCGCATCAATAGCCAGGCGAAGCCTTTCTTCAGACGATTTAAGTCTTAAAAGCTCATTTTTCAGCTCTTTTATATGAAATTCAAGCTCTTCATATGTCGGTTTTTCATCCATACACTTTCCTAAATAATAATTAACGATCTTATGTTCTATTCAAAACCATTAAGTATAGTATTTGAAACATTCTTGACACTTGCTACACCGGTTAAAACCATTGCCTGTTCAAGTTCTGTTCTAATTTTATCAATATAGAGTTCAACACCTTCCTGAAGGCCACCAACGGCAGCAACTGAAAACGGACGTCCTATCATAACAGCATCTGCGCCAAGTGCAAGTAATTTTAGCACATCTGCACCCGTTCTCACACCCCCATCTACTAAAACAGTAATTTTTTCTTTAACCACGTCACAAATATCCGGCAGGACAGCGGCTGTACCCGGCGTAGAATCCAAGACCCTTCCACCATGATTTGATACCACAATAGCATCTGCGCCTGCGTTTACAGCAGCCATGGCATCCTGTCTTGTCATCACACCTTTAAGGATAAATTTTGACGATATGCTTTTAATAATGTGGCCTAACTTTTCAACAGTTTTAGGGGTAACAGGCCGGCCCATTTTTTTTAAAGTTATAAGGCCTGCAGCATCAATATCAATCCCCATGATATCTGCACAGCTATTTTTCACCTTATCCAGTTTTTCAAAAAGTTCTTTGTCTTCCCAGGGTTTGATAAACGGGATGCCATGGCCATCAGCATTTTTGATAACATCTAACGCTGTTTCATGAATGATATCAGGCACGCCATCTCCTGTGCACCCTATAATACCTTTTTCCCGGCATCCATAAATAATGGATTTTATATACTCTTCTTCAGAAATCTTACCACCCATATTAAAGGACACACCGCCAATGGGTGCTGCAAGAACAGGGATTGATAATTCTTTTCCAAGGATAGAAACACTTAAATCCGGTTCAACGACATCATGAACCAGGCGCATATTAAAATTAATCTGATTTAAGGCCTTGATATTTGACTTAAATGAAGAGGCGGTACCCACTCCTCCCATACCAGGGACCTCACCTACACATGCGTTCCCATTGCATTCTCTGCATACCTTACAATAGCCTTTCATTAACTTTCGGGCATTGTTATATATCTCTTCCATTGTCTTCACCTTTATCCTGGCAAAATCAGACTGATCTTGCTATTTCTTCTGCCTCACTGATGCAATACATTAAATGCCGTGGAGACTTTGCATCGCCGATCAAATGAAATTTTGCCTTAGTTTTTCTTTCCAATTTTTTAGCGTCTCTGATAGCGCTGTGCTTTTCTGAAATGACCACAGACTGAAAATCAGTTAATGTGAATTCTTCTCCATTAGATTTAAATACAACGCCATCATTTGTAAACTGTTTTACTGAAACATTTTTATACAAAGATACATGTCCCAATTTCAGTCGCTCTCGTAAGTAGTACCGGTCGTTGCTGGCCATTTCCTCTGCAAAGCTTTTTTTTCGATTCAACACAACCACTTGTTTTCCCTTATCTGCCAAAAAGTCTGCTGTTATAAGCCCTGTCATACCGCCACCCAGCACAATGACTTTATCTTTTACTGTTTCTTGACCACTGATCACATCCACATTTGTTACAAGATCCATTTGCGTTTGAAACAGCCCTTTTATTACCGGCATATCCGGCATTGATCCTGTGGCCAGAATCACCTTATCCGGGGCAATTTTATTTATCAAATCCAGTGAAAGCTCTGTGTCAAAAAGGGTCTTAATATTCAAAGACTCTATTTCCTGCCTGAAAAAATTTAAAATATCATCGAGTTCTTCTCGACCAGGCGCTTTAGCAGCCAATGATAACAATCCCCCAGTTTCCTTTCCTTTTTCACAGAGAATGGTCTTGTGCCCTTGAAGGGCGAATTGTCGCGCAGCCGCCATACCGGCAGGGCCACCACCTGCAATAAGTACTTTTAAGGCTTTTGAAGGCTTTTGTTCATCTTTAAGCTTATATTCTCGCCCCACATCAGGATTAACCACACAAGACCCTGGCTCTTTAGCCAGTACGGCATGAATACATCCGAGACAACAGCCGATACACGGACGAATTTTTTCAACCTGGCCCATTTTTGCTTTCTCAGGATAGTAAGGATCTGCCAGGACTGATCTGCCAAGCGCCACCATATCTGCCTTTCCTTCCTGGATAATTTTATCTGCATGATCTGGATATTTTATCCGACCAACTGTAATCACAGGTATGTTGACATGTTTTTTCACTTCTTCTGCCAAATGTACAAAACATCCATGGTCTGTGTACATTGAAGGGATCGTCAATTCTGTTGAACCGTAAACCCCACCTGAAACGTGAAGATATGCAATACCTGCCTTTTCAAGCAATGGTCCAATTTTTACCGTATCTTTAAGTTCCCACCCATTTTCAATATAGTCGTTTCCATTAATCCGAATGCCAATGGGAAAATCTTTGCCGACTTTTTTCTGGATATCATAGATAATATCAAACAAAAACCGACTTCTGTTCTCAAATGACCCACCATATTCATCTGTCCTGATATTTGAATTAGGCGCCAGGAACTGATTAATCAGATATCCATGGGCACCATGAAGTTCAACAAAATCAAAGCCAGCATCACGACATCGCCTTGCTGAATCCCCAAAGCAAGCAGCTAAATCTTTTATCTCATCTATTTCAAGCGCCCTGACTTCCCCTTTTACAACCGCAGGTGCAGGAATGGCAGAAGGTGCCACTTTCTCAGGAAGATACGACTGGCGGCCACCATGCATGAGCTGAACACCGAACAAGGTGTCATATTTTTTTACTTCTTCAACCATCTTTTTAAGCGCCGGGATACAATCGTCATTATACATCTGAGGAAGATCTGGTAATTCCTGGCCGCCTGGGTGGACACTTCCACCGCCCACCAACATCACTCCGATACCGCCTTTGGCTCTTTCAACAAGATACTGTACCAATTGATCTGTTACGCAGCAATTGTCATCCACACCAAAATTTATACTCATAGCAGACATTAACAATCTGTTTTTAGACGTCATATTGCCGATCTGAATCGGGCTGAAAAGATTTGAAAACATACGATATAATTCCTTTTGAATTGTCTGTCAATTTTAAGGTCCAAAACAATTAATATATGCGAATAGTTGACCTTGACACAAGTTTTATTAAAATAATTTTACTTTAACAAAAATAACCGAATCATTTTTCAGAGATGTCATTTAAAACAGATTCAATAAAATCCTCAAAATCTGATATGGATTTTTTCTGTTTAACAAAGGTGCCACCACTTACAGATTTGAAAAATTTTGCACATATATTTCTCTGGTTTGACGTAAATGCTGTGGAATATCCTTTCTTTTTCCCATTGATTATACTTGATGTGTCTTTCATATCTCTTTTACCATGGGGTCGATTAATGATATGGGAGTAATAAATAAACGCCCGGTCCATCAGAATATACAGGAACTGAAGGTTTTTATTGGGACCCAGTTGAAACTTATCTCCACCAAACCGGATGCCAGCTGTCTTCTTTTTGGTTATTTTTTTACCACCCAACAAGGCGGAACCCGCGCCTAACACTCCTCCAATAGCGGTAAAGACACCAAAAGTAATACCGGCGGCGGCTGTATCCAGCACCGCCCCCATGGTTCCGCCAATAATCGCACCTGCTGTGGCCAGTTGTTCCTTTGTCAGGCCCAATAGTTCCCAGGTTTGTTTTGAAAAAAGATCATGTTTAAGGATTGAATATTCAGGCAAATGATACTCAAAAAGACGATGTTTAAACAAGGTTCTAATCTTTTGAAACATCTGCTTTTCTAAATTTTTGATATGGGCCTGGTATTTTTGAGTCAGGTTTTCTTTTAATTTCTCCTGATCTGTCGATTTTTTAATGGGCTCAGACAATGAAAAGGAAAGGCTTTTTTCAATGGTTTCAATCATTGTGTTGCAAACGAGTTGGTTTCTTTTTTGCCAATCTTTATTGAATGCAAGTATCACTTGGGACAGCATGGGTTCCCATTCCTGATCTATGGCTTTAAGGCTTTCAAGCATTTTGATGCGTTCTGTAAAATTTGCGGTGTTTGAATTAAAAAATCTTATTGAATTAAAATGTTTTCTAAACTCCAGTTTCCAATCTTGAGTATAATCTTTTTCATCTGTTTTCGTGTTAATTATGGCCATTCTCGGACGGCCGGTAAGCCTTAAAACTTCCATTTCAGCCAAATCATCATCACGGACAGGCCGCGACCCATCCACTACGTAAATTATACCGGCTCCCCTAGCTACAGGCCCAAAGAGTTCACATTCGTCTGCAAAAAAAGAATCCTTTTTATGGGTATCAATAAATTGATCAATGATTTGTACAGGATCGTCATCATACGCTTTAAACCATGCAAGCGTTTGCCTGGGCACCTGGAATCCCGGTGTATCCACAAAACGGACAATTTCCTGCCCATCAATTTTTACGGTATAACGCTTTGATATGGTTGTCTCACCAGGAATTTGGCTGACCCTTATCTGATCATCTTCAGTCAGTGTGGATACGACGGATGACTTGCCCTCATTTGGATGCCCCAGTACTGCAAATTCAGGTATCATAATTCATTAACCCGGATATTTCACGTGTTGAATTTGCTTTAGCTGCAAGTTGCAGAACGCGCGGCTGTAATCATTTACCGCAAGCGGGCTGCAGCGTGGCAGATAAAGTGAAGTCACCTCGCCTGAAAGGGGAAAATTGAGATTTTCCGGTGACAGTTTGTATTTTAAAATAAGTTTCAAAATCAAAAACGACCTGTTGTAATTATAAATAATTTTCCGGAAAATGTTCAATTTTTATGAAATTTCCGGGTTAAACCTTTGTACGATGATATCAGGATTTTTTAAATTTAATACTGCTTTTTTCCATGTCTTAAAATTGATATCATTGGCATCCACCCCAAGACTTTTTAATTCTGCTTTTGAACCTGCTTCCTGAGTTAACAAAATCCATAAAGACATATTATCCGGCATGGCTGTTTTTATTTGCTCGATATAATGAAGCAAGCCTCTTATAGGTGGTTGCCAGACTTCATGAACCAGAACTACTTGATCCACATCACTTATCGTTATATTCTGAACAGCATCTGCATCTGCATTGAGATCGAAATGAATATTTATCCTTTCTTTTACTTTAAAGAATAAGTTGGTTTCAATATACTGGATCACTTTTTTAATTATCACATCAGAATAAACACTGTCAGAGGATAAAATCAATGCACTTCCTCCTGTTCGGTCAGGCTCAGATTTGGAAGACATCATTTCATTTGTCTTTTCAATGGTATTTTTTGGGGTGACCCGAATTTCGTGCGAATTAATGTCGAGAACAGGAGACTGCATCTTAAGTATCAATTGTTTGAATCTTGGGCGATCAAAATTAAATTGCGCCAGCACACGGTTTTGAGCCATGATTCCTATAATGATAAGAAGTCCTCTTGGTATAACGGCATAGAAAAGGACGCCCATACATATAAACGGCCACCAGGAAACCAGATTTTGTGTGGCCAATACAGAGATACCTTCCTTTAATATAATCCTTGAGCCTTCTATTTGTTCAAGGCCAGGATGGGAAAGCGCTTCTGGGATAAACCATGACCAGGGCAATGCAATAAAAGACACCATGTCATGAACCGTAGTGCTTGTCGTCATCAGCGTGGTCTGCCACCCAAACGCCATATCACTGACAATTACCCTGAAAAATGTTCCGCCAAGAGCCCCTGTTGAAAAACTGAAAGCACATATTGAGGTCAACATAAAAAAGGGCCAGAAAAAAAGGGCTTTGTATTCCTTATTTTTCATCTGAATAAAATTTGATGTATATTCAAGTTTATCAAGGCTTTTTCGCAAAACAGAATCTTCTGATTTTTTTAAAACCCTGGAAAAAATATTAAAAAACAATGCCGCTAAAAGAGTATGTATGATGGAATTATGATACCCAAAATTTTGATTTTTCTGCCTTAATGCTTTTCTCACTAAAAGTATCAGGGTTAATAGAATCAACACCATCTGAAGGAAAACAAACAGGGCGATAAAAACTGCAACATTTATCGGTCGGGCCCCGTGGTAAGCAAGAAATGAATAGGCAACGGATATGCCTGTTACCCCACCTAAAAAAATTGCAGCATATACCATCCAGGTATAAACCCAAGAGAAAATATCACCTGGCAGTAACGTCAATTTTTTGTTATCTGAATGTTGAAAAAATTCTTCTTTCCTAAACTCAAGCCATGATAATAAAAGTTCTTTTTTTGTTTGTGACCCGCCTTTGCACTGGCTATATATTTTGCGATCATTTATTTTGCGAGATTGAATATCGTCAGCAGATTCTAGAGAATCGTCAAGGCGGATGAGATAATCCAGATTAATGATATCTTTTAATCGCATTTTCATGATTTGTTTTTAGCAGATCACAGCATTTTTCACAATTGACTTTAAAAAGTCATCTAAAAGCGCCATCTGCTATTGCAATTATCGGAATAAAGCAGAGTAAAACACACAATACCTCTAAAAGCCGTGCTTTCATCAATATTTGAACAAACCTTTTGAATAAAAATCTCTATTATATATATATTGTATTTTCGCTATGTCCTTCAAAATTCATCTCCTAAACTTGATGTATAGTTCTGGCAAATATCGCAATCAGTTCATCGAATTATAACTCTAATCTTCCTTGCATTAAAACAAAATCAAACAATTTCACTCAAGCTATAAAGTTTGCGTTCTTAATCCGGATATTTCAGAACCTAAAGGTCAAGGCCTGAAACGATTTTGTCTCATCTGAAATGACAAAATAGTTGTTCATTGTTACTATTAAAGTAATGAAATATCCGGGCTAAAGAAGTATGGCAATTGCCAATTGTTGCTTAAGCCGTCCAATCCATCTCCTGTATGGAGCTGACAGATCCATCTTCGTTTAATGCAATACCTGATTTTTTAATCCTGGCCTGCAAGTGATTGTCTTCATCTCGCAAATCAAATGGCGTCGGTGCATTCATCAAATAAATCGCACCAACACCCGCATCTTTTATCTTCGTCAACTGCATTTCGCCCTGATCATCATTTTCCCAAAGAGTGAGTTCATCAAAAATCGCGTCATTCTCATCAATCCAAAAATTTTTATCCAGATCATACTGGCTTAGTTCACCGAACCCATCACCGGTTGACGGACCAAACAATTCACTGCCGTCATTAATAATGCCGTCATTATTTTTATCCAGGGACAAAAGTCCACTGCCCTGCTTTAACAGAGGAATGTCTTCTTTTTCACCATCCAGATCAAGATCGAAAGACATACGTGTTTCAGAAAACTGGGGTATTGTCGCATCCAAATTAATAATCAACGGGTCTACCATAACATACCCTTTTTCACTATAGACAAATTGATCTTCTTTAAAAAACTCTCGCTCAAGATCCATTTGAAATGAAAAGTCAATAGATCTACCATCCATTGTTTTTACGATACCATCTGCAAAGAAATCTGTTTCTTCTTTCTCTTCATGTGTATAGGTTCTTTTTTCTTGATAGTTGTATTCAAGCATTTTTACGGACTGTTGAAAAAATGGACTAATATTCACTCTGTCGAGCGCACTCAATTGCAAGCAGCAGCCTTTTAAGCCCGTTGAATTTAATCTTTCAAGAATACGATCAAGAATCTGTCGCATTTTTTCCAGCTCATTAAAAAACTGCCGGGATAATTCAATAGCATCCTGCTGTTGAAAGGAAGTCACTGTAAACCATTTACTGGTAAACCCGACATTCAATTGTTGATAAGATGCTGCTGCATTAAATTTGTGGACTCCCTGATCAAGCAGATCAAGGAATTTCATTTCTTTTTCTAATTTTACTTGATTTTTTTCAGAAAATGTCCGGTTCGAAGACAGGTTAATATACGATGTATCAATCTTCAAGATCGGCCCCCTTTTTAAATTTTCGGCTTCCTCATCATCCTGAGTTGGGGCCGATATGAATAAATTTTTCAGGTATTCATAAAAACACCTAAAATCTGCACATTTCATTGTGCGTTATAAATTAAACAAGCAATTTATATGCCTTATCTGTAATTATTTGATTTTATAAAACAATATGATTTTGTATCGAACAGGATGATAATATTTCAGGAAAAAAACACCCTTTTGCTACAATAATTTTTCCTAATAAGATGTATGATTTATCCTGAATAGGATCAAGGGTTAGAACTTTTACAAATCAGGTTACTGCTTGTCTTCTGCCAATAATTCTTTAATAGTTTTCACAACATAATCCGTGGCAAATGGTTTAGTTATGTAGTCATCTGCGGCAAGTCCCATACCTTTTGCAATATCTATGGACCGTGCCATGGCAGACAGAAAAATGATCCGGATATTACTAAATTCTTTTTCCTGACGAATTTTTTGACACACCTCATATCCATCCATACCCGGCAGCATAATATCGAGTAGAATTAAGTCTGGTTCCCATGTTGCTATCAGATCAAGCGCTTTTTCTCCAGTGTCTGCTGATTGAACATCATAGTTATTTTGCTTCATCAAAAATTCTAAAGGCACGACAATATTTGGTTCGTCATCAACGATCAATATTCTTTTTTTCATTTTGTCCCCTTCATCTTGTTCACAAGACAATTGGTGATGAGCAAAGTATAGCTCATTTCTTTCAATTATTCTACCAAAGGCAGCCTAAAAAAGAAAGCCGCCCCTTTTTCTAATTCACTCTCCACCCATATTTTACCGCTATGAGCATCTATAATTTGTTTGGTAATCGTCAATCCAACACCTGTTCCAACAGGTCTTCCCTTCTTTCTGGATGTCACCTGACGAAATTCTTGAAAAATTATTTCCTGATCCTCTTGGCTGATGCCAATACCATTGTCTTTAACAAAAACTTTTATATAACTGTTTCGGGTATTATTTTTTTTTATTTTCATTCCAACAGTGATTTCACCCTTCTGAGAATCACAAAATTTAACTGCATTAGAAATTAAATTGACCATCACCTGCATTAATCGGTCTTTATCTCCAGATATCAAACATGACTTTTTTGATATCTCCTGTCTGAGCTCGATATTTTTTTCTTTAACCAACTGACCGGTTGAAGAAAAAGAGTCCTCCAGGATTTCTTTAAAATCAAGTTCTTCCATCTGCCACTGAATTTTACCGGATTCAATTTTTTGAAAATCAAGGACATCATTAATTAATCTGGATAACCGCTCGCTTTCCTTGATGATAATACCCACAAACTCATAATGTTTATCCGCTTCAAGATCAGGGTTATTTTGAACAATTTCTGCCAGCGCCCTTACGGATGTTAATGGCGTTCTAAGCTCATGGGTTACCGTTGAAATAAATTCATTTTTCAATTTATCGAGTTCTTTTAACCGGTCATTTGCAGCCTCTAAGTCTTTGGTTGCCTTTTCAAGTTCCCGACTGTAAATAATAATCTGCTGGGTTTCATCAAGGATGTGCATAATCTCATCCATACCCAAGGGTTCTTCTTCTACAACAGATCGTACCATGACAAGGGCAGATGCCGATCCTATAGCCCCTGCCAGCAATTTTTCCGCATAACTCACCAATCCAGCATCTGCAATAGGATTCCGCTCCCAATTTAGATGGTGCTCTCTGGCATACCACTCAAACGCATATTTTGTTCTGTTTTTCCCTAAAAACCTTTCGAGCAGCAGTTTTAAATCCACAACTGCAGCAGTTGCTCTCCAAAATGAAGATTTTTCTGGTTCAACAGAGTGTTTGTATACATCTACGAAGAGCATAGCTTGCTTTCGTTCCATGGCATTTTGTTTTGAAAAAAAAGACACACCAATAAATAATGTAATATTTACAAACATGCTCCAGAATACAGCATGAGTATACTGATTAAATCCCAGTTGGCCTACATCCAACCCAAACAGGTGCCCCGGGTTTAACAATTGGATACCAAAAAGACCATTTTCCATTAATTCAGTGGGAAGGAATCCTGCCTGGACAAGTGATGGTATTACCAGTGTATACAACCAGATAAGGAATCCTGCCATCAATCCCCAAAGCGTCCCCAGCCGGGTACCACCTTTCCAGAATATCCCCCCGATAACAGCAGGGCTGAACTGGGCCACAGCTGCAAAGGAGATCTTGCCTATAGAAACAAGAGAATAATTTTTAGCTACATAATGAAAATACAGGTACCCTAAAAGAATGATAAGAAAAATACTGATTCTTCGTATCATCAGCAGCAGCCTGCTTAAATCACTTTTTTGTTCCAGCTTAAAAAAAGGCACCCGTAGCAAAACAGGCATGACAAGGTCATTACAGACCATGGTTGATAATGCAATGGTTTCTACAATCACCATTCCTGTTGCTGCGGACATACCACCGATAAAAACAAATAAGGCAATGCCCTGCTGCTTTTGTGCCATCATCAGCGTCAGGGCAAAATAATCTGCATCCACAAGCCCTTGCTTAAATTTCAATATGCCACCAAATGTCTCAGGCACAGCTCCGCTACAGACAGGATCAAACGCGCATTGGTTAAAAAAATGCAGCATACCGCCAAAGGCAATGGGAATGACAAAAATATTGATGAGTAAAAGATATATGGGAAACAGCCAGACAGCTTTTTTTAAATGATTTTCGTCTACATTTTCAACAACAATAACCTGGAATTGCCTGGGCAAGAGGAATATAGCCATCATGGCTAAAAACAAGGCATTATACCATCCTGTAAATGTGGATGCATTTACTTCCATGACAAACAGTTGCTTTATCTGGGGCACAAGACTGGCCTGCTCAAACAGATCACCAAACCCGGAATAAAGGCCATACGTGATAAACAACCCCACAGACACAACAGCAATCAGTTTTACAATGGATTCAAAAGCAATAGCTGCAACCAGACCTTCGTGACGTTCGGTGGCCTCCAAATGGCGAGTGCCAAAAAAAACAGCAAACACTGCCAATATAATAGATACAAAAAATGCTGTGTCTTTAAGCGGGGAAAGACTGGAAATTTTTTCAGCCATATAAACATCAGGATATTGACTGATAATTTGAAAAGAAGTTGAAATCGCCTTAATTTGAACAGACATATACGGCACAATTCCAAGGACCGCAATTATCGTGACAGCACCAGCTATAGTCGCACTTTTTCCATACCGGGAGGCAATAAAATCAGCAATGGACGTAATGCGATTAATTTTACTGATGCGAATGATTTTTCTTAAGACCGGCCACCCCAGGATCATCATAAGAGTGGGACCCATATAAATGTTTAAGAACCCTGTTGCGCCGGATCGACTGGCAGCCCCTACACTTCCGTAAAATGTCCAGGCCGTACAATAAACAGCCAAAGATAATGCATAGATATAAGGGTTACTGATAATACTTTTGCCATCTTCAGCTTTTTTATCCCCCCAAAAGGCGATAGCAAACAAAAGCCCCATATATCCAAAGGCAACAAAAATGATAAAATTTTGTTCTAGCATAATTGCTTTGGCTGTAATTTAATCAGGCCAAATTCAAAATCAACCTGACTGGTTCAAATCATTTCCGGTAATGTTGTTATTTGACGAATGATGCATCTCCGGAATTTTTCCACAAAAAAAGATTAAAATGATCAATACAGACCAGACGATGAACAGGCACAAAAAAAATAGAGGAATTCCAAACAACCTCTTTTCCAAGTTGAAAATAGTCAGGAATGGATAGGAAAACAGAAAACAACCAAATAAGAAAAGCCCTAAATACCGTGCGGTTATAGATCTGCTTTTAAGCATATAAAATCCTATATTAAAAAATATGCTGTTCTCTAAAAATGAAAATAAATCGTATGACTCTCTCTACTGAATACAATAAAAAAAGCGAATAAATCAAGGTGTATATTTTTCAACTAATTTTTTTAGGGTTTCATAGGGCTGGGCTCCTACGAGTTTATCCAGGCCAAGCATAAAAGTTGGGACAGCAGTCACACCAGCTTTCTTTGAAAGATCCCAATCTGCATCAACTGCATCTGAAAACAACCGCTCATCTATAACAGCCGCTCCCTCTTTTCGATCAAGCCCGGAACGGTCTATCAAGTTTAACAAGACATCTTTTTTTGCAATATTTTCACCATCTACAAAATAGGCTGTGAATGCGTTCATATGAAACTGATGGCCTTTTGCTTTTGTTTCTGCCCAAAGGCCGACTTCCTGAGCCAGACGACTGTTATAGGTCATTTTTCTGTTGCCCAGGGCCAACCCAAATTTAGCAGCTGTGGCCTTTAGATGCGTCATCATTTTATCCACATCAACAGGGATTCCTTTTTTTTTAAAGAGATCTTCTAAGGGAAGGCCGTGTTCAGGGGTGTCGGGGTGAAGGGGGAATGCCCGCCATTTGACATGTACATCATACTCTTTTTCTAATTTTTCAATACTCCCGGTAATGAAGTAGCACCAAGGTCAAACATAATCTGAAAATATTTCAAGTGTGTGTGGATGAGGCTTTAAGCCATTGTTATCTGTAGTTTCTATGTTTCTCATTTTAATACCTTTTTTCACTGATTTTCACACAATTTGGTTACAATGTTACCAAATTGAATTTGACCTTGGAAGGAATATATCATGAAAATAAAAACAATCTAATAATGAGAAAAATGAAAAATATATATAAATACATATGAAGGTGCTCAAATAAAGATGTTTAAGATTCAAAATTTTTAACCGGTAAAAATCATAAACATGGATAGCTTTCGGCCAAAGCTTGGGGATATATTTTGAGCAAACAAAATATATCGTTACGTTCTGGTAGAGAAAAAACAAGGTAAATAACGATAAAATGAACAAAAAATATGCATATGAACGTTCATAGGAAATATCAATTACATAGGTCATTTGAACTGCTGATTGTGATTGAGTTTGTGACAAATATTAACATAAAAAAATAATCTTGTTCATACCTGCGTCCATATTATAGGGCATGAATAAAATTACACAGGAGACCAATAAAATGTCTTTAAATAAGCCTATTTGGAGAGAATCAGAACTGAAGGATGGTTGGAAGAAATTATTAAGAAAAACAAA
>JAAEKY010000804.1 GCA_024227235.1 Desulfobacteraceae bacterium
GAACAGCCAATTAAGAGAGTTCCAAGGCCAAAAAACAAGAACATTAAAAGAGAGATTGTCAGTTTATTCTGTAACATTCCCAATGCTCCTTAATTGTTATAATACTATGGCAGAAATCTGAATCATTGTATCCTATACTCTTTAGCTAAAAGGTCAAGAAGTTGATTCCGGTTATTGTTTTTCTGGTTAAGAAAAATGACAAAAGGATCCAATTGTGAGGTACTGATAAAATAACCTACATAACAGTAAGTATCTTTAAGTGTGCCTGATTTTAAAATTATGCCATTTTTTTTTGGAAGAAGATGAGCATAAGGTCGAAAGGCATTGAGGATTTTTAACATTGCCAGGGAAGTAACCCTATTGTTCCTTGAGAGGCCTGAACCTTCAGCTATGTATAATTCTTCTGTTGCTATGCCCGTTTCGTCGATAATGAAATGTTTCATAAGTGTGCTTGCAGCAGCCCAGGTAACATGTTCTATGCCAGATTTTACAGCGCAGGTTAGAAGAAGCTGATTTGTTATGAAATTATTAGAATATTTTAAATTTTCTGAGACGAGATCTGTAATATTTTTTTTTGATAATGAGGTGTGGATGAGATGAGCTGAATCAGGAACTTTTCCTGTTACTATATGACCATCTACTGAAATCCCAGACTCCCTGAGAAAGGCAACAAATAATTCGCCAGTATAGCGGTTCATGTTTGAAAGGTTTGAACTGATTTTGAAACCATTGACATTAACACGATGCTTGCCTTTAGTGAGTTGTTTACCTATTTCTTCCATCAAGGGAATATGAGGTGTTTGTGATTCAAAAGAAGAAATTGTGCCCAATTCTGAGATTGCTATTGGCAGGGAATTAAAATTGACACACAAAGCACCGTTGGGTACATCATAGGGATTATGGCTATTTTGTGATCCGTCTGGAGGTGAAGAGAGTGTAAAAAACGAGGTGTCTAAAATTACAGTCTTTATTGTAGAGAGACCTTTTTTAAAGAGGTTTTGTGAAATCTCTTTTATGTATTCAGAAACTAGAAAAGGGTCACCCTTTCCTTGAATGTAGAGATTTTGGTGTAAAAAAAAGAAAAAA
>JAAEKY010000805.1 GCA_024227235.1 Desulfobacteraceae bacterium
AGCAACATCAAGGATGGATCTTGTCTTATCAAAAGAACCAGAGAATATTGATGCACTTTTTTTACATGCCGGTATTCTCGGCCAAAAAAAAGAAAACATAAGTAGTATTGAGCAAGTCTATGATAAAATTATCAATATTGATCCTGCCCAAACAAAAGCACATATGATGCTTTCCAAAATCTATTTCAGCCAAAAACAATTTAAGAAAGTAGAAGAAAGTATTAAAACAACACTCAAATTGACTCCCGATGACATCAATATTCATAAATCTTTGGTCGATTTTTATATATCACAAAAGGATATAAAAAAAGCACAGGAGGTCCTTGAAAATCTTGTCAATATAAAACCCGATGATTCAGCTCCTCTGGTATTGCTCGGTGATTTTTATCTGGCTAAAAAAGAAAACGATCTTGCTGAAAAGGCATTCTTAAAGGCCATAGAAAAAAGCCCTGAAAATATTGCACCCTATATGATTTTAGCCAGATTTTATAATGGTATTAAAGAAAAATTAAAGGCAGAGCAATACATAAAAAAGGCACTCAAGATTGAACCAGACCATATTGGATTAAAAAACGTATATGCAAATTTTTATTATACGAACAAAAATTATAAAAAAGCAGAAGAAATTATTGATGAAGTACTGGCAACAAGACCGGATTATGCGGCTTCGAAAATAATACTGGGAAAAATTCTGATCCAAAAGAATGAATTTGATCGCGCCATTGAAATCTTTCAGGACCTTGTCAATAAAGAACCGAATTCGCAAATAAATAATTTTCTTTTAGGAAGTGCTTTCCTAAAAAAAGGAAATCAGAAAAAAGCATTGCCATTTTTAGCAAAAGCAATAGAGCTAAATCCCAATAATCTTCCAGCAAGATTGATGATTGCAAACATTTATTATTCAGAGGCTGATTATTTTTTAGCTGAATCCGAAGTTATGAAAGTATTGCAGATTTTACCCAAACATTATGATGCAAATATTTTACTGGGTAATATTCATATGGCTCAAAAAGGATATGAACAAGCCGAAAGTATATTTAAAAACTCGATCCTGCTTGCACCCGAAAATCCTGCTGCTTATTTCAGACTGGGATTAGCAAAACGCTTGCAAAAAAATAATGAAGAGGCGATAAAGCACTTTGAAAAAGCCTTAGAGATCAATCCCAACCTTATAGATGTTTTTTCCAATATCATTATGAGCTTATCTTCTGAAAAACAATTTGAGAAAGCCCTTAAACGATGTGATGATCAAATGACGGTTGTAGATGATAATCCTATTGTCCAAGCGGCGATTTATAATCTGAAAGGTAATCTTTTCTTACAATCAAATAAGACAGACCTGGCGGAAAAAGCATTTAAAACTTCCATTGAAAAAAATCCAAAATTTGTGACACCCTATCTTACCTTGGCCAAAATTTATAATGTATCTAAACAGATAGATAAAGAGGCAGAAACATATAAGGCCCTAATTGAACAAAGACCGGATCGACCTGATCCTCACAGCCTTTTAGGGACCATTTATGAAAGACAGGGCAAGTTTGATTTATCTGAAAACCATTATAAAAAAGCGCTTGTAATCAATCCTGAATATATCCCCGCTATGAATAATCTTGCCTTTCTTTATGCCGAGCAGAACAAAGAGTTGAATAAAGCCCTTGACCTTGCTAGGACAGCAAAGGAAATAGCAAACAATGCAACGCCTATTATAGATACTTTAGGATGGGTGTATTACAAAAAGGGAATCTATGAGAGTGCTGCAACAGAATTTAAGACATGTGTTGACAAAGAGCCCAAAAACCCTGTTTTTAATTACCATCTGGGTCTTGCCTATAATAAACTTGCTGAATATGTTAAAGCGGAAGCATCCTTAAAAAAAGCCCTTGAACTGCAATCAGACTTCAGGGGCGCAGATCATGCTAAAAAAGTATTAAGTCAATTATAAAATTTTTATTTTATCAGTGTATGTTGTAAGGGATTCAAGGCCATTGTCTGTTACCAGCAATGAGTTTTCTATCCCTACAACCCCTTTTCCCGGGAAAATGACTTTAGGTTCTAAGGCAATCACCATACCCTTTTCAAGCGCCAGTTTCTGCCCTTTGGCAATAAAAGGGAATTCATCCAATTCAAGACCCAAACCATGTCCTGTAAATCGGATTCTTCTTTTATCTGCGCCCATAAAATAATCTTTGTATCCGTTTGCTTTGGCCATAGATATCATCAGGTCGTAAAGCTCCCCAGTTATACTTCCCGGGACTGCTTCTTGTTTAATTTTTTCCTGGATTTCCAGCATGGCTTCATGAGCGATGAATAGATCATCTGATACATTTCCCAGAGAATAAATCCTTGCATGGTCACTTAAATAGCCATTCAAAGCAAAGACATAATCCACAAGGACAGGCTCATTTCTTTTTATTGTATTAAACCCCGGGCCCTGGGCAATGCTTGGGTTTACTCCCTTACCTCCTGTGGGAGAAGAAAGACAACTGGGGATAGCAGCGCCCGGCCCTGCCATGATATGACCGTAAAAAAGGTCATTATCCCACATTCGCATTCGAATTAGACCCTGATGTCCCAAACTTCTGGCATAGGCTTCAAGCATACCGGCAAATTCGATTTCGCTGATTCCTTCTTTAATTAAATCCGGTACTTTAGCTGCAACTTTATCTGCCAGGTTGGATGCCTTTCGCATCAACTTAATTTCATAATCTGATTTTACCCCCCGCTGCAGCCTGATTTGAGTTGAGATATCCATAATGCTTGAATCACTGAATATCTTTAAGAATTGAAAATACTGATTAGCCGTTAATACATCCAGTTCAAGTCCTAATTTCTTAGGGACTGAATGACCAAATTCTGACAGAGTTTGAACAATTTCTTTGGGGCTTACAATCGAAACAACCTGGTTTAACCCAGATTCTTCTTTTGCCCGCAAAAAATCTTTAAAAATCATCAAAATCGGAACGCCTTGAACCGGGATATACAACCATCCTTGCTGTGCAGTTCCTGAATAGTAGAACAAATCTGCTTTTTGTAAAATTAAGACACCATCAATACTTTTTTTTTCAAGACTTGCTTGTAATCCGGCTATTCTGGTCTGAAGCTCGTTTGAAGGTGTGCTTTGCTCATATAGAGTCATGGGTTCACCATTATTTTGAATAAAAAAAAGGCTAGGGCAAGATAGAAATATTTATTACAGATGGCTTGCCATAGCCTTTATTTACTTAATTAAGGATTTGTTTAGCTATAATCGTAAAATCCTTTACCTGTTTTTCTGCCAAGCCAGCCGACCTCAACATATTTTCTTAAAAGAGGACAGGGCCTGTATTTAGAATCTTTAAATCCATCATACAATGTCTCCATAATAGCAAGGCATGTATCAAGGCCAATAAGATCAGCAAGCGCTAAGGGGCCCATTGGATGGTTCATACCCAACTTCATAACCGTATCAATATCTTCTGCATTTCCTACACTCTGGTAAAGACAAAAAACAGCTTCATTAATCATTGGCATTAATATTCTGTTTGCGATAAATCCAGGAAAGTCATTGGCTTCAGCTGGCGTTTTCCCAAATTTTTTGCTCAATTCCCAGGTCAGGTCAAAGGTTTCCTGAGAAGTAGCAATCCCTTTAATCACTTCAACCAATTTCATAATGGGAACCGGGTTCATAAAATGCATCCCGATGATCTTTTCAGGTCTTGATGTCCTTGCTGCAATTCTGCCAATCGGAATTGAAGAGGTATTCGTAGATAAAATAACATGGGGCGGACAAATTTCATCAAGATCTTCAAAAATTTTAAATTTTAAGTCTTCTCTTTCTACAGCTGCTTCAACAACAAAATCCACTGATGCCATATCTTTTAGATCAGTAGTTGTTGTAATTCTACTAAGAATAGCTGTTTTATCATCCGCAGAAATTCTTTCTTTTTTCACCAAAAAATCAAGGTTTTTTGTAATATTTGCCACACCATTATCACAAAACTCTTGTTTAATATCACTCATTACAACATCAAGGCCGCTTGCTGCTGCAACCTGTGCAATTCCGTTACCCATCTGCCCTGAACCAATTACTCCAAATTTTTTAATTTCCATCTTTCCTCCTTATTCAGCACCTTTTTTCCAAATTCGTGCTAATAAATATCTATTCCCCCAAATATCTTGAATAGTTCAGCTCAATATACTCCTTAACGCTACCCTCTTATCACCTGTTCACAATAAGCGCAACTGCTTCTCCGCCACCCAGGCAAAGCGAAGCAAGCCCTCTATTTACATCTCGTTTTTCCATTTCATGCAATAAAGTTGTCAAAACCCTTGCACCACTTGCGCCGATAGGATGTCCCAATGCAACGCTACCCCCATTTACATTTACTTTTTCAGGATCAAGTTCCAACACTTTATTTATACCAACAGAAGTGCCTGCAAAGGCTTCATTAATCTCAAACAAATCAATATCTGAAGTAGTGAGTCCCTCTTTTTTCAACACTTTGGGGATAGCATATATCGGGGCCATCAAAACATATTTCATATCAATGCCATAAGAGGCTTGAGATCCGATGGTAGCCATAATGCTGCAGCCAAGCTCTTTGGCTTTCTGCTCACTCATCACCACCACGGCCGATGCGCCATCACTGATAATAGAGGCATTACCCGCTGTTCCTACACCGTCTTTTTTAAATGCAGGTCTCATTTTTGAAAGAAATTCCAGAGGGGTATCTTTTGGGCACTCATCTGTATCAAAAAGTACAGGTTCCCCTTTTCTCTGGGGAATCTGAACCGGCACGATTTCATCTTTAAAGCGTCCTTGCGCAATAGCTGCATTGGCTCTTATGTAAGACTCAGCTGCGAATTCATCTTGATCTTGTCTTGTCATCTCCCATTTTTCAGAACAAAGTTCATTAGACATTCCCATATGGAAATCATTGATCACATCCCAAAGACCGTCATGAACCATATGGTCTTCGATTTTTCCCGGCCCCATTCTATGCCCCCAACGGGCCTTATCCATATAATAGGGTGCCATACTCATATTTTCCATACCACCGGCCACAACGACATCAGCATCGCCACACTGAATAGCCTGAGCTGCAAGCATGACTGCTTTTAATGATGACCCACACACTTTATTTACTGTAATGGATTCTACGTCCCATGGAAGATTTGCTTTAACAGCAGCAAGTTTTCCCGGATTCTGACCATATCCGCAGGGAAGAACCATACCCATGATGCATTCATTGACTTCTTTTTCATCAATGCCTGCTCTTGTGATCGCTTCTCTTACAACATGTGCACCAAGATCAGTCGCTCCAATTTTAGATAATGTCCCACCAAAGCTTCCTAAAGGCGTCCGAGTTGCGCTGACGATAACTGCTTTATTCATATTTCAAATCTCCTTACATTAATTTTTCATATAATGTTTAACTGAAAACTGAAAATTTTTCTGAGTACAAGGCGGGCTAAAATTTTAACCAGAGTCATACTTTCTTGTATGTCGAGGATTAAAATTTTTGACCAACGCTGTAATCTGGAAAATTGGCAGTTTTCATTCTATGCTTACATATTTCTCCTGTACTTACCACCCACCTCGTAAAGCGCTTGTGTGATGGTTCCTAAACTGCAGACCTTGACAGTCTCCATAAGTCTTTCAAACATATTTTCACCATTTAAAGCGCTTTGCTTGAGCGCTTCGAGCGCCTGTTCTGATTCGCTCTGATTCTTCTTTTTAAATGATTCCAATCTTGCAAGTTGATCATCTTTTTGATCATCAGTCGCCCTTGCAAGTTCCAGATGATTTGCCATTTCAGCATAATCTGCATCTGGATCTACAAATGTATTCACCCCAACAAGAGGATACTTTCCTGAATGCTTTAAATGTTCATAATACATGGACTCTTCTTGAATCTTTCCTCTCTGGTACCCTGTTTCCATTGCGCCCAGCACACCACCTCTTTCTGTTATTCTTTCAAACTCAATAAGCACCGCTTCTTCTACAAGGTCTGTTAGCTCATCCACGATGAAACTTCCCTGTAAAGGATTCTCATTTTTTGAAAGTCCCCATTCTCTATTGACGATCAACTGGATGGCAAGCGCACGTCTGACTGATTCAGCTGATGGTGTTGTAATGGCTTCATCAAATGCATTGGTATGTAAACTATTGCAATTATCATATATCGCACACAAGCCTTGAAGTGTGGTACGGATATCATTAAACTGTATATCCTGGCTGTGCAAAGATCTGCCAGATGTCTGGATATGATATTTTAATTTCTGAGACTTTTCATTTCCGCCATATTTATTTTTCATAGCAACAGCCCATATACGCCTGGCCACTCGCCCGATCACTGTATATTCAGGATCCATTCCATTTGAAAAGAAAAAGGACAGGTTTGGAGCAAAACTATTAATATCCATTCCACGGGAAAGATAGTATTCCACATAGGTAAATCCATTTGCCATAGTTAAGGCAAGCTGGGTAATGGGATTGGCTCCTGCCTCTGCAATATGATATCCTGAAATAGAAACTGAATAAAAATTTTGCACTTGATGATCAATAAAGTATTGCTGAATATCCCCCATCATTTTTAAAGCAAACTCAATGGAAAAGATACACGAATTTTGACCCTGATCTTCTTTTAAAATATCTGCTTGAACCGTTCCTCTTACATTTGACAAGGCAAACTGTTTGACAGTCGCTTCTTCTTCTTTATTTGGTTCCCGGCCATTTTCAGCTTTAAATTTATCCATCTGCTGAGCAATAGTGGCATTCATAAACATGGCCAGCATCATCGGTGCTGGACCATTTATGGTCATAGATACTGAATTATTGGGTGCACAAAGGTCAAATCCGCCATAAAGGACTTTAACATCATCCAGAGTGCAGATGCTTACACCGGATGTTCCGATTTTGCCATAAATATCCGGACGAACTTCAGGATCGTATCCAAAAAGGGTAACCGCATCAAATGCTGTGGAAAGTCTTTTGGCAGGATAGGCACCTGAAAGCAATTTAAAGCGTCGATTTGTATCTTCAGGGCCCCCTTCTCCTGCAAACATCCGTGTGGGATCTTCATCTGCCCGTTTTAAAGGAAACACGCCTGAAGTATAAGGAAAATTGCCAGCAAAATTTTCTTTTCTCATCCATTTATATTGCTCTCCAGGGTCTTTGAACTGAGGCAGAGCAATCTTTGGAATCTTAGTATGAGAAAGTGATTGGCTGTTTAAAGGCAATCTGAATTCTTTATCACGGACATGATACACCAGCTCATCTTTTCCAAACTGTTCTTTACAGGTATTATACTCTTTTATTAAGGTATCTGTTTCTTCTTCAACCATTGACTGAGAGTCTGATACAAGTTTTTTAAATTCTCCAAGCGCATCTGGAAATTGCTCAAACCCATTTTCTTTGAGTGCTTTTGACGTCTCAATTAAATGCCAACGTTTTCGCAATGCATCTGACTGCTGATCAGTTGCTTCATGATATTGTCTGACCGTATTGGCAATTTCAGCAAGATATCGGGTTCTTTCTCCTGGGATAATGATCGTCTTTGAAGAAGATTCTTTTTTATCCACTCTTGGAATACTGGATTCAAATTTAATATTTTTCTTTTCGGAAATAAGATCTAAAAGCCCGTGGTAGAATGCCGTAATTCCATCATCATTAAATTTTGATGCAATCGTTCCGTATACAGGTAAATCTTTTGGATCAGTTTCCCAGGCTTTTTTGTTTCGCTGAACTTGTTTTCGCACATCCCTTATGGCATCTTCACTTCCTTTTTTCTCATATTTGTTCACGACAACAATATCTGCGTAATCCAGCATGTCTATTTTTTCCAACTGGGAAGGTGCACCGAATTCTGCTGTCATGACATAAATTGACATATCAACAAGATCTACTACTCTTGAATCGCCCTGGCCAATTCCTGCAGTTTCTACGATGATAATATCATAGCCAGCCGCCTTTACAACACTGATTGCATCCGGCAATGCTTCAGGAAGTTCTGTTTGGGATCTTCGGGTAGCCAAAGACCGCATATATACACGACCGGTTTCTATGGAATTCATCCTGATCCTGTCACCCAAAAGAGCGCCACCTGTTTTTCTTCTGGATGGATCGCAGGAGATAATAGCAATATTGACATCTTTCAGGTCACGAAGAATTCTGATAATTAATTCATCAGTCAAGGATGATTTTCCCGCACCACCCGTTCCAGTTAATCCGATGA
Organism: Desulfobacteraceae bacterium; assembly: GCA_024227235.1. Lineage (GTDB taxonomy): Bacteria > Desulfobacterota > Desulfobacteria > Desulfobacterales > Desulfobacteraceae > Desulfobacula. The sequence continues at coordinate 8,217 of JAAEKY010000805.1, forward strand.
TAGGAACATCTTTTTTGTTTGACTCTTTAGAAATATTCGACATAATTTTTTCAAATATTTCCTGATCATTGGCTTTTGCCTCTTGAACAGCAGAAATAAAATTGGCTGTCACGTACTTGTTATCAATATTTAGCTGGTTATAGTTCAGATTTTCATAATCAACACAAGGGGTGTCCATTGATCTGATCATGTCATTGATCATCCCCTGCAGCCCCATATTTGATCCATCTTCCGGAGAATAAATTCTTGTCACACCATAGGAATGCAAATCGTCCATTTCAGATGGAATAATCACACCACCACCGCCACCAAAAATTTTTATATGTGACGCCCCTTTTTCTTTTAGAAGATCTACCATATATTTGAAATATTCGACATGCCCGCCCTGGTAACTGGATACAGCGATACCTTGCGCATCTTCTTCTATGGCTGCGTCAGCAACTTCCTTTGCCGACCTGTTATGGCCAATATGAATAACTTCTGCACCCGAGTCCTGCAAAATTCTTCTCATTATATTTATAGACGCATCATGACCATCAAAAAGCGATGTAGCGGTTACGATTTTCACTGAATATTTGGGTGTATAGCTTTTGGTTTCCATTTCCACTATTTCTCCTTTTCAGGCATTCGAAAGTTTGATCAAACTAAACAAAGTTTATATGCTTTATTTAACTGACATAAAAATTTTAAAAAATAAACAAAATTTTAAATTAAAACTAAAATATCAGCCCGAGGATGAAATCAGTTTGAATTTTAATGTACTCTTCAATATTAAAATTTCTTTGTACATACCAGCGCCGAAATGCCCACATCTGACCTAATATAGATATGTTGTGGCCTACAAGATTCAATATTTTATCATCAAGGTTTGGGAAGTTTTCAGTTCCAGACAGAGAAGACAGTGCATTAATAAAAATATCAGTAATATTCAATTCATTGACCAGTACCCGTACTTTCCATTTTTCCGGTAGAAATTGCGTAACCTGATACATAAGAAGAATATGGTCTCCCATCTTATCGCATACCAAAAAGTATTGACGAATGGCCTCAGCAAGTCTTTCTTTTCCCTGGTCTGTATCTGACAGGGCCTTTTCAACTGCATTCTGGACTTCCTCATGAATGGTTTTACATACCAGATATAAAAGATCTTCTTTGGAGCTGACATATTCGTATAAAGAACCAATGGAAAAATTGGATGCCTTTGCAATCATCCGGGTGGTAGTTTTATGATATCCATGTTCAATGAAAAGCTTAACAGTTGAATCGATAATCTGGCGGCGTCTCTCTCTAACCAGCTCAGGATTTTTAATTTGAGTTGGAACTTCACTGTCAACTATTGGTATCTTGGATGCTTTAACTTTCCCCAAATGGTCACCTCTTTTAATTTAAAGCAATATTCATTATAATGCATGAGCGAGCGCTCAGTCATAGTATTTTTTTACATTTATTCAATAACTTGTCAAGGGAATATACAGGAAACTTTATATGAATTATTCTGTTTTCATGGTCAATACCTGTGCAAATGCAGAGCTTTCCCCTTGTCCTCTGTCCATGGGCTTTATATCAAATAGTAACTTATTATCTATTTTATAAAATTATAGCTGTTCAAACCTATCACTATAGCCATTACTATTAAATATTTCCTTTTGATAATGAACGCAATACAGATGGTTGAAGAGATAATGGTAAGATCCGCGTTAAATAAGCATTTTTCAAGGACGCCGCAAATTGCTTATTTTCGCTTTTTAACGGACACAACATCCATTAGAATTGAGTGAAAAGCACACTCTCTTAGGCCATCGGCTGAATTGAAAAATCTTTTTGGCAAATGTTATATATACACGATTGCCCTGGTTTTCTTAGAAAAATTTTAGCACTATGTGTGAAAAAGTTTAGCCATTTTATAGCGCAATTGTAAAAAAACATTTGACAAATTAATTCCTTTAAATATAGTATGTTAAAAATAGACTGAGCGCTCGATCAGTTTTTTGTATACCGGGCGTTCATAAACTGCCAAAACAATTAACAACTATATATAAAGGAGGCGCAGGGTGGATTTTGACCTTACCAAAGAGCAACAAATGATTCGTAAGGAAGTAAGGAAGTTTGCCCAAAAAGAGATTGCTCCTATTGCGGGCGAGCTTGATGAAAAAGAAGAATTTTCTGAAGAGCTTACAAAAAAAATGGGAGAAATTGGTCTTTTCGGCATGTTTGTTTCAGAAAAGTATGAGGGTCAGGAAATGGACTATATTTCATACATTATCGGGGTTGAGGAAATTGCAAGGATTGACGGCTCTCAGGCCGCGACTGTTGCAGCAGGCAATTCCCTTGGTATCGGCCCTATTTACTATTTCGGAACTGAAGAACAAAAACAAAAATACCTACCAAAACTATGTTCAGGTGAAGGTCTGTGGGGGTTTGGATTGACTGAGCCCACTGCCGGTTCTGATGCTGGAGGCAGCAAAACAACGGCTGTTCTGGATGGTGATGAATGGGTCATAAATGGATCTAAAATATTTATTACAAATGCAGCCTGCGATCTGACCATGGGTGTAACTGTTCAAGCAGTTACCGGAACGTTAGACAATGGCAAGCCTGAAGTCTCCTGCATTCTTGTTGAAGCGGGTACGCCAGGATTCAAAGCTGTACCCATGCATAATAAAATGATGTGGCGATCCTCTAATACAGCTGAGCTTTATTTTGATGATGTCAGGGTTCCTAAATCGAATATTCTTGGAAAGCCAGGGGATGGATTCCATCAGATGCTGGCGACGTTAGATGGTGGTAGATTATCTATTGGCGCTATGGGACTTGGTGGTGCACAAGGTGCGTATGACCTTGGTTTGAAATATGCCAAAGACAGAGAGCAATTCGGACAGCCCATATCAAAATTTCAGGCTATTGCTTTTAAGCTGGCTGATTCTGCCATGGAAATAGAATGTGCAAGAAATCTTCTTTACAAAGCCTGCTGGTTGAAAAGCAATAAGCGCGCGTATGAAAAAGAAGCGGCAATGGGCAAGCTCTATTGTTCTGAAGTCATGTCCAGAGTGGTAGACCATGCGGTCCAAATCCATGGGGGCTACGGTCTTATGAAAGAGTATAATGTGGAAAGATTTTACAGAGATCAAAAACTCTTAGAAATAGGTGAAGGAACTTCTGAAGTCCAACGCATCGTTATTTCACGTTATATTGGCTGTTAAAACGCTTGGTTTTATTTGGGAGAAAATAATATGAATACAAGTGACCTGCTGTTGGTAGAAGAAAAAGATCAGGCAGTTATTCTGACCATGAACAGGCCCAAGGTAATGAACTGCCTTAATTTTGATTTACTCTATGCGATCAGAGATCAAGTGGATGCACTTCAATATCGCACTGATATACGAACGGTTATTATCACCGGTGCCGGGGAAAAATCCTTTTGCGCTGGTGCGGATCTAAAAGAAAGGGCAACATTAACCCCGGATGAAGTAAAAAAATTCATTATTACCATCAGGAACCTTCTGACATCCATTCAGAACTTACCCATACCGGTAATTTCAGCCGTAAATGGTGTGGCACTTGGCGGGGGGACTGAAGTGGCGTTAGCCTCGGATATCAGAATTGCTTCTGAAACAGCCAGTATGGGGTTGACCGAGGCAAGACTTGCTATCATCCCTGGTGGTGGTGGCACTCAAAGACTGCCAAGAATAATTGGTGTGGCAAAGGCCAAAGAACTCATCTTCACAGGTCGTCGTGTAGATGCCAATGAAGCACTGGATATTGGACTTGTTAACAAAGTTGCAACGCCTGAAACACTTTTAGATAAATGCATGACCATGGCAGACATGATTGCTCAGACAGGTCCCATTGCTGTTGAAATGGCCAAATATGCCATTGATAAAGGTATTGAAACCGACCTGGCAACAGGACTTGCTATCGAATCCAATGCCTATCGGGTCACCATACCTACTGAAGATAGAGTTGAAGGATTAACTGCATTTAGAGAAAAAAGAAAACCCGTTTACAAAGGGAGATAAATAAAACCCATGACTGAAAATAGAACTTTCTGGGAAGCTGAAGAACAAAAGTTAGAAGATAAACGACAAGAATCGATCTGTACTGGCGGCCAAAAGGCGATTGACATGCTTGCCAAAAGGAACAAGCGGCCTGTCAGAGACCTGGTAGCCGATCTCATTGATCCGGGCACTAAATTTTTTGAACTCTCAACATTAGCTGGGTTTGGTATGGGATACCCTGGTGTTGATGATGTTCCTTGCGCGGGTATTGTCACTGGAATTGGAAAAGTCCAAGGCAACTGGACCATGATCATGGGAAGCGACAGTCGGGTCAAAGCCGGCACGTATTTTCCCATAACACTAAAAAAACATATGAGAGCCCAGGCCATTGCAGAAAAATGCGGTTTGAATTGTATTTATATCGCTGACTCAGGTGGGGTATTTCTCCCTATGCAGGCAGATGTTTTTCCTGATGATCAACATTTTGGGTCCATTTTTTATAATATGGCCCGAATGTCAGCCAAAGGACTGCGCCAAGTCACTTTAAGTACAGGTGGAAATACTGCTGGTGGCGCATATATTGTGTTTATGGCTTGTGAATCCATTATGATTGATAAACAATCTTTTTCTTTCCTTGGTGGTCCACCTCTGGTAAAAATGGCCACTGGTGAAGAAATTTCGGCTGAAAATTTGGGCGGTGCCAAAGTCCATACTCAAATTTCAGGTGGTGCAGACCATCTTTGTTCAGATCAAACTGAAGCCATTGGTAGAGTCAGAGAACTTCTTTCTTTAACCAAGCCTCAAAACATTCATCTTCACAGGTTTGAAGCCAAAGAGCCCAAAGCATCCCCTGAAAGTATCTATGATAATTTACCCATGTCCCCTCATCAGGGAATTAATGGCAGGGCATTTATTGAAGCCATTGCAGATGAGTCTGAATTTATTGAAAGCAAAAAAGACTTTGCACCGGGCCGAGGTTCAAATATTTTAACGGGTAAAATCAGAATCAAAGGATTTCCTGTTGGAATTATCTGTTCCAATGCTGCCGGGATCATATTCCATGAGTGTGCTAAAAAAGTGGCTGAATGGGTGGTTCGGTGTTCTTATGAAAAAATCCCTTTACTTTTTGTTCAAAGTGCACCCGGTTATATGATTGGATCTGATTCTGAACATGCCGGCATAGGTAAATTTGGAGCAGACATGGTCCGTGCAGTATCTTGTGCGCAGGTGCCAAGAATTCAGCTTGTCATCGGACCAGATAATGGTGCTGCCAATTACGGCATGTGTGGCAGAGCTTATCGGCCCAATTTTCTTTTTTCAACCATGCGCGCCAGAACTGGTGTAATGAGTGGAAAGAGTGCCGGAGGCGTCCTTCTAAGCATTGAACAGGCCAAACGGAATGCCCAGGGGAGCCCCATGACACCCGAAGAAATAAATGAATTCCAGGGAAAAATGATTGAAAAATATGATGGAGAAGCCCATCCCTTTTTCTGCGCATCACGACTGCTAAATGACGGGGTGTTAAAATTTTCAGAAATCAGGGAATGGCTTGCCATGGCCTTTGAAGTCAGTTTAATTAAACCTATTGAAGAACCAACATTTGGAAATTTTAGATTCTAAAATATAAGGAGAAAAACCATGACAGAATATGATTATTGGAAAATATTCCCACGAATGCCTAAAAAAGTAACCATTGGTGATATTACCGTCCGAGACGGATTTCAACACCTTGAAAAATTTATTTCTACTCCTGCAAAAATCACCTATCTTGAAGAACTGATTTTTGCTGGTTGCCGAAATATTGAAGTAACGAACCTAGGCAATCCCAGAAGTATGCCTCAATTCAGTGATGCTGAAGAACTTTTAGCCCATCTTAGAGGTGATAATTTTGTCAGCCGTGCTGCTAAAAAAGGCATTGATATGAAAGATGTTGTGTTGACAGCCATTACCATCCGTGAACAATCTGTTGATCGGGCCATTGAACTTAAGAAAAGAGGCGTTGGCCCTGATAGAGTTTTGATGATGGTTTCTACTGAAGAGCAACACCATTTTGCCAATTCAGGTACAACACTTCCAAATTATTGGGCAGAAGCTGAAAGATGCTGTAAAAAATGTTCTGATGCAGGTATCAAAATGTGTGGTACGGTCAGCACAATCTGGGGAAGTCCCATTGGTGGTGCTACTGAACTTAAAGATGCGGTTAAATTCACTAAACACTGGTTGGATATCGGAGCAAGCGACATTGAGCATGCCGATCATGATGGGTCTGCATCTGCAGCAGAAGTCTACAGATATTTTTCCATGATCCTTGATGAAATACCGGACACAAGTCTTCATATTGCGCATTTCCATGAGACAAAACGTGTGGCTTCTGCATCCGTTCTTGCAGCGCTTCAAGCGGGTATCTGCCATTACGAAGCGACCCTTGGCGGCCTTGGCGGACAACCCGCTAACTTTCTTGATGACAGACCTATCAAAGGGACTGGCGATTACTATTACGATGATGAAAGATTTGTGGGCTTGGTTTGCCTTGAAGATACTCTTGTACAAATTGATGAAATGGGTATAGAACATGGATATGATGTTGACAGAATCTTGTGGCTGGGCAAACAATTAGAAAGAACGGTTGGCACAAGATTAAGGAGTGAGGCCATGATTAACGGTAGAACCCTTAAAGAAGGCCATATGGAATATGCCAGGCCAGGTCTTGCGAAATTGAAAGAAAAATTAGGTGAAGATGCGAATCAAAGCTTTCCCAAATAATGATGACAAGGAGATGCTATGGAAAAAAATGAAAAAATCCCTCATATCAACGTAGATTATTTTGAAGATCTCACCGGCAATATTAACGATGGGGAAAAAGGCGAAGTTGATGAAGTAGGGAAACGCATTAAACAACTCAGAGAAGAAAGAGGGATTTCTATTGAAGACCTTTCAAACCTGACAGGGTTTGATGTCGCAAGACTCCAAGATATTGAAGATGGCAAAGAAAAGCCTCAACTTGGGACGGTAATGAAACTGTCTAAGGCCCTGGATCTGGCTGTAGGCCGACTGGTATCTGGTATGGGAACCAAACTTTATTCCGTTACAAGAAAAAATGAAAGAAAACAAATTTCTAGATCCGGCTCAAAGTCGGGAAAAGAAAATGCTTATTCTTATATGAGCCTGGCTCCCGAGGTTCAGGGCCGCCATATGGAAGCATTAATCGTACAATTAGAAAAAAGTGAAGATAAAGAAGTATCTGTCCATAACGGGGAAGAATTTGTATTTATTCTTGAGGGAGTCGTCAACCTGACCATTGGTAATGATACCTATGATCTTGAACCAGGAGACAGTGCCTATTATTTATCTACCACTTCCCATTTTATTACTGCAAAAACTGAAAAAGCTACTATACTTGCCGTTCTGTATGAATAAGGAGATAAAAACAACCATGTCAAAACTTTTGTGGCAGCCATCTGAAGAAAGAATTAAACAAACTAATATGTATCGTTTCATGAATACTGTAAACGATAAATTTGATAAAGATTTAAAAGACTATAATCAATTGTGGGAATGGTCAGTCGACAACCTTGAAGATTTCTGGTCAACCACCTGGGATTTCATTGATATCAAAGCCTCAAAACCCTATGAGAAAGCAATTGATGACCCAAACAAAATGCCTGGGGCAAAATTCTTTGTTAATTGTAAACTCAATTTTGCAGAAAACCTTTTGAAATTCCGCAATGATGAGCTGGCAATAATCTTCAGGGGTGAAGATTCTGTTAGAAGAACACTGACATATAATCAGCTTTATGATGAAGTGGCAAAAACAGCCGCCTCATTAAAAAAACTGGGGGTTAAAAAAGGGGATCGAGTCGTTGGATTTGTCCCAAACATGCCTGAAAGTATCATCGCCATGCTGGCAACTACAAGCATGGGAGCCATATGGTCTTCTTGCTCACCTGACTTTGGAATTAAAGGTATTCTGGACAGATTTGGACAAACCCGGCCAAAAGTATTGTTTACAGCTGATGGATATTTTTTCAAAGGTAAACCTTTGGACAGCCTTGAAAGAATTGCCGGTATTGTCAAAGAAATCCCTTCTATCGAAAAAATCGTTGTGGTTCCCTATACTTCTGAGGAATCTGATATCAGTATCTTACCTAATGCAGTATCATTCAAGGATTTTAAAGACCCTGATGCCACCGAGATTGAATTCGAGCAAATGGACTTTGATGATCCGCTTTACATCATGTATTCTTCTGGAACCACAGGACTTCCTAAATGTATGGTCCAAAGTGTGGGCGGCGTTCTTCTACATCAGAAAAAAGAACTGGTATTGCATACAGACCTGACAGAAGAAGACACTATTTTTTATTTTACAACCTGTGGATGGATGATGTGGAATTGGCTGACGTCTTCTTTAAGTGTGGGAGCAACGCTTGTGCTTTATGATGGAAATCCTTTTCACCCGGGACCTGAAGCATTATGGAAAATGGCGCAAGATGAAAAAATTACTGTTTTTGGCACCAGCGCGGGTTACATTGAAGCGTTAAAAAATGCTGGGGTCAAACCAAAAGAACAATTTGATTTAACAAGCCTAAAATCTGTTCTGTCAACAGGATCTCCTCTGTCTGATGAAAACTTTGAATTCATATACAATGAAATTAAAGGGGATATTCAGCTGGCATCCATATCTGGCGGATCCGATCTCAACGGCTGCTTTGCTCTTGGAAACCCAATGGGACCGGTTTATATAGGTGAACTGCAATGCCGTGGTCTTGGTATGAAAGTTTACGCTTATGATGAAACCGGAACACCTGTTGTGGGGCAGCAGGCAGAACTTGTTTGTGCTGCGCCCTTCCCTTCTATGCCGATCTATTTCTGGGGGGATGAAGATGGTTCCAAGTACCATTCAGCATATTTTGATGAATATCCAGGCATCTGGACCCATGGTGATTTTATCATGGTGACCGAACACGGCGGTGTGATTATGTTCGGCAGATCAGATACCACGCTTAATCCGGGTGGTGTAAGAATTGGAACCGCTGAAATTTACAGACGTCTGGATGCCATGGAAGAACTTGAAGATTCTGTTGTAATTGGCCAATCCTGGAATAATGATGTCAGGGTCATTCTTTTTGTTAAAATGGCTGCGGGATTTGAACTCACAGACGAACTTCAAAATAAAATCAGGGGGGATATCAGAGCCAATGCCTCTCCAAGACATGTCCCTGCAAAAATTATTGAATGCCCGGATGTTCCCTACACATTGAACATGAAAAAAGTGGAACTGGCAGTTAAAAAAATGGTCGAAGGAAAAGAAGTTAAAAATAAGGATGCATTAAAGAATCCTGAATCGCTTGACTTCTTTGGGTCTATAGAAGAACTCAAATCATAAATTATCTATATAAAGCATGGCAGATTCAAAGTTTTAACTTTTCTGTCATGCTTTTTTACTTTTCTATAACACCCAAAAACTAAAAATAGCCTATTAAAGAACAAAATACTTTGTCATATTGTACTCCCCCTCATTTAGAACATAGATTTGAAAACTTTAAAAAAATAATACGATCTGTGTTATTGAAGCTATCTTAAAAAAAAGTTACTATATATCATTTCGTTAATAATTTTAATGGCAATTTAAGCTAAGGAATTAAAAAAATGAAGTGTATTAAAATCATTCTTGCAATTTCAATTGGACTATTTGTGTTATCTGGCTGTAATACTCTTGGGGTGGGTGTCCAGGGACCTGAGGCGCCACCTCATAAAACAAAATATAAAAAAAAAGGGCCACCACCTCATGCCCCAGCCCATGGTTATCGTCATAAACATCATCATGGTCGCGAGATGGTTTATGATTCAGGGATAGGTGCTTATATTGTTTTAAATGTACCTGAGACATATTTTGGAAACGATTTATATATCAGATTATCAACGGATGGAAAATGGCTGGTATCCACAACTTTTGACAGCGGATGGCGGATAGCAGCCGGTAATGAAGTTCCTCATAAATTAAAAGAGTACAAAGGGAAAAAACACAAAAAGCACAAAAAGTACAAAAAAAAGAAAGACCATAAAAATAAATAAGTATGAGTTGGATTAAAAGTAAAAAGGAGCGTTTATAATGATTTCAAAAAAACTTGAAGATGCGATCAATTACCAGATAAATCGAGAATTATATTCAGAATATTATTATTTATCCATGGCCTCTTATCTTAATTCAATCGGCTTAAGCGGATTTGAAAATTTTTTTCTTGTCCAGGTTGAAGAAGAGAGATTTCATGCCATGAAAATGTATAATTTTTTAAATGAAAAAGGTGGGAGGGTTACCTTACAGACTATTGAAGCACCCAAAACCGAGTTTAAATCACCTGTTGAGATATTTGAACTGGCTTATGAGCATGAAAAACTTGTTTCAGGTCTCATCAATGGCCTGATGGATCTTGCCATTAAAGAAAATGATCATGCGGCTAAAAACCACCTAAACTGGTTTGTTGAGGAGCAAGTGGAAGAGGAAGCATCCATGGAAACCATTTTAAATAAATTAAAACTGATTGGTGGAGAAGGACAGGGCCTTTTAATGATAGACAATGAACTTGCTCAAAGGATATTTACACCCCCTGCAAAATAAACAAACCAATAAAAAACAGGCCAACCCTTTTGATAGATTTGGCCTGTTTTTTATTGGCGTTTTAAACGGTTACTCTAAAAAAGCTGATAAATTATCTTTAAATATTTTCCCTACCATTTTATCAATCATCTTTTCGATTTGCTTTTGTGCATTTGCAATCGCTTTATAAGATGAATTCTTTTCTGGTTTGTCTTCATCTTCTATGTCTTTTAAATGTTTTCGAAACAGTTTATCTATTGGTTTTTGAGCTTTATCTACAAGTTTTTCTTCTGCTTTTTCCAGTTTGTCTGCCATTTTTTCAATAAAATTATTAATATTTTTTATCGAGTTTTCTTTGTGCCTTTTAGGTGCTCCATTTTCAGGGAATGGCATTCTTGCATCCGGGATGGCAGATTCTTCTTCAGGTAATATTTGTTGTTCTGGTGGTGGCTTTGCTTCAATAGTTTCTGCTTGAATCTCGGATTCCATTGCATATGATTTTTGATACGAAATATCTGCAGAATACATGGAAACTGAATCATAACCACCCATGGAAATGGCTGTAGCGACAGCATCATCCATATCTCCTTTTGCCATTTCCGAAATTATTTCATCAATCCCTTTTACGATGGCTTCTATATCCTCAAGCTCTTCTTCACTTAAATCACCCACAACAGAAAATGAAAAGCTGTCTCCCGATTTTAGTGTAATTTCTCTATAATTTTGAGAGACCATTGCTGTGCCTGATTCAGTTTGGAGGACACCCTTGCTGTTGTACATAAAGGCATCCATTTCTGAATATGAATTCGATGTCAATGTAACAAGATCACCCTCTTTTGTTTTTATGGTCAATCCGGCATCCAGGCTTTCATAAGTGCTCAATGACTGCTTTCTAACATAGCTTGAAAATTGTGAGTCAGACAAGGCCCTTTGTTGGGTTGATGATCCTGCGGCTAAACTCTGGCTTTGTATGATGCTCATCGCACTTCTCCTTTGGAAATGGGCAATTTATTTATCTTTACTTAGACTACCTATCGGCACTTAGAATATAAATATTAATTATTATTTCATCCTTTTTAAAAAAAATTGCTATATTCATTTATCATTTACTGATATAGGTAAATTCCTAAATAAAACAATAAGAGATGATAAGATGGATACCTTTGGATTTACAAAGAAAAAGCTAATATCACTTCCCATTGAAAGCCGACACAAACACCTTATTAAATGGTTATCTGAATTTTATCAAAAATTAACAACCAACCGAGTTAATCTGACATTATTTGATCTTTTTACAGATCACTACAACCAGATCCTTAGCTGGACCCAAATGGCGCCCTTTATAAAACCTGAAGCAAACAATTTAAAAATTTGGATTGAAGTCATTTCAGATAGAATTCACTATCATCGGTCTTTCACAAATATCACCATCCGAGACCATGATTTGCTAGAAAAAATTCAAACCAATGATTTAGCCAATGCCAGCAATAAAATTGACTTTCATTGTCATATTGCCCTGGACGGTTTAAGAAGCCTTTTCAATGTGGGATCTATTTTCAGGACGTGCGACGCTACCGGATTTAATTCCATTCTTCTTGGTAATATTCCCGGAAAAGAACATCCAGGAATTCAAAAAACATCTATGGGAGCTCATGAATGGATTAAAGAAGAACATACCAAGGATCTTGCCCAGACTCTGATTCAAAAGAAAGAAGAGGGATATCGTGTTATTGGGGTAGAAACCATTGAAGGTTCTGTGCCCTATTATAAAATGCGCTGGGAACCAAAAACCATTGTTGTCTTTGGCAATGAAGAGTATGGAATTTCATCACATGTTTTAAAAACATGTGATACATTTGTTCATATCCCAATGTTTGGTAAAAAAAATTCTATAAACGTAGCCAACGCAGTCTCTGTTATCTGCTTCCAGATAGCAAACGCTCTATCAGCTTGATACAATTTATTGATTCTTGGGTGCCTATTTCTTTAAAAATTTTATTATTTAATTTCAATAATAAAATCATCAAATTCGATTATGTCACCTGGATATATTTTTTTTCTTTTCCTTGTTTCAATGACATCGTTTACTTTTACATAGCCATCCGCAATTAAATATTTTGCCTCTCCACCACTTGCAGCAAGGTTTTCAAACTTTAATATTTTATAAAGTTCAACAGGTGTCTTTTTGATCTTAGCAATTCTTTTTTCCACTTTTTATCTTCGCCCTTCATCTATGTTAGATTCTAAAATCTGGTTCTTAAACAACAAAGCATCTTGCATTCTAACTCAGATATTTATAATACAATAGCAAAATAAAGGAGTTCACTTAAATGAAATATTTAAAATCTATTGTTTTTCTCTTTATCTTATTTTTTTTTACGTTTAATTCAATAAGTTTAGCCTCGCAATTGGGCAAGCAATACAGTATCTCCGGCAAAACCATGGGAACGTATTACACTATAAAATTTATTTCAAATAAAAAACTCTCCCCATCAACCTGGAAAAAGAAGGTGGATGTTCGCCTGAAAGAAGTGAACAAAAAGCTTTCTATGTATAACCCTAAAAGTGAACTTTCACTATTTAATCAGCATGACATTGGAAAACCCGTATCAATATCTTCTGACTTTTTCACCATTATTTTATCCGCAAAAAAATTATACCATCTGACCGAAGGATCCTGGGACGGAACCATAAAACCTCTTGTTGACCTCTGGGGGTTTGGAACAAAAAAACAAACGAATCGCATCCCGGAGCCTCATCAAATAACACTTGCTCTATCAACATTGGGATTTAATCATATTAAAATTAAAAGACCCAATACAATTTTCAAATCAAAAGCCATCACTCTTGATTTGGGTTCTATTGCCAAAGGTTATGGTGTGGACGCTATTGCTGATATATTTATATCATCCGACATCAACAATATTTTAGTAGAAATCGGTGGTGAACTTAAAGCTTTTGGTAAAAACAAAAAAGGTAAAATTTGGTCAGTGGGAATCAGCAAGCCGGATAAATTATTTTCAAACCAGGAATTGTATAAAATTATTCGTTTAGATAACAGCGCCATCGCCACAAGTGGTAATTACAGGAATTTCTTTGAGATTAATGGAAAAACCTATTCCCATATTATTGATCCTAAGACAGGTTTTCCAGTGGACAACCATATCGTTTCCGTATCTGTCATTTCAAAAGACTGTTCTTTTGCTGACGGTCTTGCTACTGCCCTTATGGTGATGGATGTAAAAAAGGGGCTTTCGCTTGTGAACAGCCTTGAGCAGACAGAATGCATGATCATCCAAAAAAAAGAGCATCAATTTATCAGCCATGCTTCCGAAAACTTTGAAGACTTGGTTATAGAATAACTCTATTTTTTATATTTTATCCCTTGAAAAGAATTTCTTTTCTCAAGGGTATGCTGAATCATATTAAAAGTTTGCCGGTATTGAGCAGCCCACATGGGAGCTTGTAATTCATCTGAATGCGGGTCGCCTGTGATCCGCTGGATAATAATTTCTTTTGGTAACAATTCTAAAAAATCACAGACCGTCTCTACATATTCCTCCTGCTCCATTGGGATATACTCCCCTTTTTTCCACAGGGTATCAAGGAGCGTTCCTTTAATGACATAAAGCAAATGTATCTTAACTCCATTGATTGAGCTATTGGCCAATATTTTTGCACTTTCAAGCATCATCTCCTTGTCCTCACCCGGAAGCCCTAAAATGATATGCGTACAGATATTGATTCCTCTCCCTTTGGTTAATTGAACCGCATTAAGAAAATCAGCATACGAATGCCCTCTGTTAATCAATTCAAGCGTTGAATCATGAACCGATTGCAGACCATACTCAAGCCAGACTAAATATTCCTTTGCATAGGACTCTAACAGATCAAGCTTTTGAGTATCGATACAGTCTGGCCGGGTGCCAATGGCCATTCCTACCATACCATCACAGGATAATGCTTCATCAATCATTTGCTTCATATGTTCACAAGTGGTGTATGTATTAGAATACGATTGAAAATAAGCCAAGAATTTTTTTGCTTTATATTTTTTTATCGCTCCGATTTTACCGGAGTCAATCTGCTGTTTTATAGAAAGACCTTTTTTAAACAGCCCTGAACCAGAGCCTTTTGAATTGCAATAAATACATCCTTTGTCAGAAAGTAAACCATCTCTATTCGGGCAGGACAATCCTGCATCTACTGAAATCTTTTGTACTCGCTGACCATACAGCCTTCTTAAGTAGGTATTGTAATCTGAATATCTTTTTTTTTTATCCATTCAACCTATCCAATGATCAAATTAATTCTTGGCTTTTAAATCATCTCAATTTATTTTCATTTTGTTATTTATCACTAATAGACGCTAAAAATCAAAGTAAGATAAAAAACAGAACAATTTTTTTTATACTTTGCTTGGTTTTCCTCGATGCTTATCCTTGTGATAAAATGCTTGGCATTTATCTCGCTATAAAAGAAAGTTTGATGGATGAATTCAAAATCAATTAGCTTTAGAAACGCTTATCATACAAGGTCTCTAAGGTTTTCTGGAATTTTCATGAGTTTGCCCCTCCCCGAAAAGAGGCTTAACCTCAGGTGTAGAATATCTGGGAAGGATCAAAATCCTTATATCAATTTTAATGCAACCTTGGGGTAAATCTTCAATTTTCTCTACTCTTTTATCTATATTCATCTGGATCAATACCAAATCGTTTCATGATCTGCTGTAATCCCTGCCGGTCCATGCTACATTGTTTGGCTGCCTGGGTTATATTCCCGCCAGTCATGGTAAGTTTAGCCCCTATGTAGTCGTGGTTGAACGCATGAAGAACTTTTTCTTTTGCCTCTTTATACGGCAAGGATGAAATAACTTTGCTGCTAAACCCCAAAACCTGTTTATGATTAGTTTCTGAATTAACCAAAGGTATATCAGACAATTGAAGTGTATCCTCTTTAGAATAAAGTATCCCTTGTACTATAATATTTTCAAGTTCTCTAACATTACCCGGCCAGGATTGTTTCATAAGAAGATCCATCACCTCTTGTGCAATCATCTTCATTCCCTTTTTCATTTTTTTGCAATGCTTAATTACCAGATGTTCGGCTATCATGGGGATATCTGTAATTCTATCCCGCAAAGGCGGCAGCTCGATGGGAAGCACATTCAACCTGTAAAAAAAATCCTGCCTGAACTCATTGTCTGCAATCTTTTTTTTAAGGTCCCGGTTAGTTGATGCAATAATTCTGACATCAACCTTTTTAGTTTTTGTGTCTCCAAGAGGTTTTATTTCTTTTTCCTGCAAAACTCTTAAAAGTTTTGTCTGGATGGAGGGTCCAATATCTCCAATTTCATCCAAAAAAATCGTACCCTTGTCTGCTTCATTGAAAAGCCCTTCTTTATCACGATTGGCGCTGGTAAATGCCCCTTTTTTGCACCCAAACAATTCACTTTCTAAGATATGTTCCGGAATGGTCGGACAGTTCACCGGGATGAACGACTTATCTTTCCTTGGGCTTAAGGCATGAATAGATCTAGCTGTAAGATCTTTTCCTGTACCGGATTCCCCCGTAATCAGTACGGTTACATCGCTTGACGCAACCAGATTAATTTTATCAAATACGCGTTGCATGGGCTCGCTTTTACCAATCAAAGAATGAAGCCCCTTTTTATTCCTTTTTAATGCCTTATTCTCTTTGATCAGCAGGCTTCTTTCAAGGGCTTTTTGTGTCTTAAAAATAATTTCATCTTGTTCAAAGGGTTTGGGAATAAAATCATAAGCACCCAGTTTAATCGCTTTTACTGCAGACTCGATATTTCCAAATGCAGTAAGCATCACCACTGTTAAATCAGGATATTTTTTTCTAATGCGCTCAAGAAGTTCAAACCCGTCCATTCCAGGCATTTTTATATCACAGATCACAAGGTCAAAAACTGCCTGCTCCAACACATTCAGTGCCATTTCCCCGGAAAAAACCTTGGTTACACTACAATCAAGCTCCGGTTCCAAGGTACGTTGTAAAAGACGGGTCATATCCTTTTCGTCATCAACGGCCAGTATATTTATTGTCATCAGAACCTACTCCTGTTTCTATTCACACTAAATCATCCTCTGGGGCATCCGGTGAAACTATCGGTAAACTAATGATAAAAGCAGCGCCCTTTTCTTTTCTATTTCTTACCGTTATATCACCGCCATGGCGTCGAATAATTCCATATCCCACAGACAGGCCGAGACCTGTTCCCTGCCCGGCAGGTTTGGTGGTAAAAAACGGATCAAATATTCGAGAAAAATATTTTTTTCGTATACCTGTACCATTATCTTTTACCAGAATTAAAATCTGCTGCTTGTCATTTTTCTCTGTTAAAACTTCAATTATACCTTTTTTATCAACCGCATGGCGGGCATTAATTATTAAATTAATAACCACCTGTGCCAATTCCTGCTCATTACCTAAGATAATTAATGATTCTTCTTCAGACAGGGCCATACGGATTTCCACATTCCGAAAATCCGTATGGTTGGCTAAAAATTTAATCACATCATAGACAACCTTTGTTACATCAACCCGGCTCTTTACCAATGATCCTTTCCTTGAAAAGGATAAAAGATCTGAAACGACTGTCTTGCAATTTTTTACGTGCTTTTCAATGGTTTTAAGATCTTCTTCAAAACCGGATTCTTCTTTTAGCATCAACTGGGTGAATCCTAAAATAATTCCCAATGGATTATTGATCTCATGTGCCACGCCTGCGGATAATTCTCCTAGAGCTGCCAATTTATCCGCTTGTGCGATCTGTTGTTCCATTTGTTTTTTATCGTTGATATTTTTAATGATGAAATGAAAGGTTTTCCCGCAGCCAAAAGCGCCATAATCCACACCACCCGTGATTAACACACGAACCTGGGAGTTATCTGCTCTTAAAAAATCAGTCTCATCATTTAAAATATATTCATGAGTTTCAAGAATACTGCGAATTCTATCCCATTCAGATGACTGAGACAAAAAATCCTTTAATCCCATTTTTTTTTGCAGCATCTCTTCTTTTTTATACCCCGTCAGGGCTACGCCGGCAGGATTAATTTCAGCGATATTAAATGTTTCATCAATGACAACAATTGTATCCAGGGATTGTTCAAAAATTCGTCGGGATTTGTGTTCACTGCTGGTCATCCGTTCAGTTCTCTCAATGACCTTATGCTCAAGGGTTTGATTCAAATCCACAAGTTTTATATGTGTATCTTCAAGTCTCTTTCTACCTGATAGTATTTTCTCATTGATATTCCAACTCTGGTTAAAAAACAGGGTAATCAAACCGACCAGCATAAAGGATACTGTATTTACACTCCCTGAAAAAGAGCTGATAGAAGACCATGTTTCTGAATTTGATGTCAAAATTAAAAACTGCCTTAAAATATGACCAAACGACCTGGAGACCGAAAAAACGGTAAACCCGGTGGCAATCCATAACATATATAGGAAAACAGCATTATCTGGATCTATTGCACGCAATATTCTCGCTTTATAAAGGCAGAAAAGTGCAATAACCACCATTAATACAGAACCGATTACATCCACTACCAGAATGGGGAAAAAAGAGATTATCATCAGACGTCCTCTTTTATTGCAATCTGTTTTTGCTCCTTTACCAGACTTGAAAGTCCCCGGTAAAGGAAAAACATAGCCGGCACACAAAGTAGATGATCCAGTTTTAAAACATAATAAAACCAGGATAGAATAGACGAACCATTTTGCGCTACCACACGTATCTGGGTTAGAGAAATATTCTCTATATGAACAGCATGAATCTGGTTGTCAATAAAATGAGCCGTAATGGTATCAAGATTCCAGAGGGTAAAAAAGAAGGCTGAATATTGTATCAATCGCCAGCCTTTTTGTTTATTTAAATTTTTCCCGGAAATAGTGAAAATCAAAGCCACCATAGATAAGAGGAAAAAAAGATGCCCCATCTGGTGGGTTATAATCCCTTCCGAACTTGCATGGAGCTGAATAGCTTGGGCAGTTTGAGGAGATATTAACACAATCGCTACTGCCATCGCTGAAACAAATTTTAATGGCAGCTGTAAAATCTGATATATGCTATGCTGATAATTTGGATTCATTTTGTTTCTTAAAAAGATATTTTATAATAGCAAAACCGATAAACGAAAAAAGCACACACACGACATACCAGAGAAGCGAACTTGCATTTACCTGATAATTGCTTCCAAAAGTAAATGAAAACACCCATTCTTTACCGAATCGTTTTAAAAGGGTTTGGGGTGAATATATAGTTGTTATGTATGCCGCCATAAGCAGTAGGGGAAGAACATTGGTGATAAAATTCTTTAATAATCCTTCAAAAAAATAATCATAATAGGCTTTATTCAATTCTCCCTGGTCAATATTTTTAGCAAGGGCTTTGCCCTTTTCACTGTCGGGATGTTTCATTGCTTCAACTCTTATACTCTGCCAGTGTTCAAATTCTTTTTTCAATATTACAAATCGTTTGGTTTCATAGAACCGCCCAATGAGTCTTGTAATTCCCACAACAATAAGGGCAAAAATAAAGATTACAAAACCAGGGCCCAGTATCTCAAGCGGAGAGAATATCTTATCCATGAATGTGACGATACCCGTTAAGAAGGTTTCAATACTTTCCCATATACTGTCTAAAAAATTGTCCATAAAATTGTCCATAAAATAAAAACCCGTGGCTGACTTCATTTATTATATGTGTTCAGCACACGGGTTTCAAGGCTCATTCACTTTTAAATGAGATTAAATCCAGATTTCAATCTTGAAAAATCTAAAAAACAAGAAAAACAATGTGACTGCAAGAACCACTTTCAATGTCATCTCAGAGAACATTTTCTGGGCACGGCTGCCCAACATACCACCGGCAAATCCACCGATAATAATTGAAATGGCAAGCGTCATGTCAGGCAGGTATCCAGCCATCAGGTATCCGATAAAAGAACCGATACTGGAGAAACAGGTTCCGATCAAGGATATGGGAACCGCTACATACATTGGAAGTGCCGCCAGAGTGGTCATGGCGGGTACCAGTAGGAAACCGCCGCCAATACCAAAAGATCTGGAGACGACACCAATGACAATACCAAGGATGGCAAAAAGCAATGG
The DNA here is from genome assembly GCA_024227235.1 of Desulfobacteraceae bacterium. GTDB lineage: Bacteria > Desulfobacterota > Desulfobacteria > Desulfobacterales > Desulfobacteraceae > Desulfobacula. The sequence continues at coordinate 27,954 of JAAEKY010000805.1, forward strand.
GTTGATGGTAAATTCTTCACCCCAGAATTTGAATCTATAATCCATAAGTCCTGTTTTTACAGGTTCAATACTGCCCATTTGAGCAGAACGGCCCTCTTTTTTTGCAGCAGCAACTTCATCATTAAATTTTTTGGTCATGGCCTTGATATTTTTTCTTTTATTCATGGCCGCAGGTGTCATTTCCATCAGGGTTTTGATACCCATGATAACCACGAGAATGGCTAACCATTCTTTATACGCTTTCATGGGAAGAATGGCTGACACATATTTACCCAACCAGATAGAACCAATAAAAATACCCACACCAAAAGAGAGTCCCACCGGCCATGCAACCCGTTTTTCAACCACTGCATACCGGTAAAATGATCCAAGAGGAGAAAAGAGGGTCAGTGCAATATTGGAGGGTTTTAATACATTTGCAGCATTGACACCCACAGGGCCCATGGTATTAACAACCATTACCTGGAAAGCGGCCATAAGCATTCCACCGGCTGCACCGATCATGGAGAAATAGGTTCCGACAAGAATTGCACCGATAACAATCCACAAAGGATTCATATATCGATACCCCTTGGAAAGCCAGAATCCATTTTTCTCTATTGTATAATCACCAATTTTCGCACTGTTCACATAGACGTCAAATTTGGTGCTGGGGGGGGTATGTCTGAAGGAATTAAAAGAGGCTGTAAATTCACCTGTTGCCTTATCAAGTTTTATTGAAGTGCCTTCATCCCAGTAATTACCGTTTGACTGGTCACTAAGGACAGATCGAGAAAAAATAACAACTTTACCTTTTCTGTTACCTTCTTTAACAATGGTATTGATACCATAGCCACTCTCATTCGCATACCTGAAAAAATTCCACTGATCATCCGATTTGATGGGTCCAAGCATACCACGAGCTGTTGCTTCCACATCACTTAATTTCTTTTTAAGATAGAACATGGTGGTACTGTAAAGACCTTGTCCTTTTTTAAGAAGAACTGAAGGACCACCGAATTTTTTTTTATCTACTTTACCAAATTTTTCCGGCACATTGGTAACCATGTAATAAAGAGGGGGGATTTGTGTATCCAAAGCAAATCCATTCTTTTTGCTATCCTTTTTAAATCTTTTAATCTCAAATGCACCGTCGGTGTCTTTAGGCGCAAACATATTCTGCTGGGCAATGGCAATATATAAATCCTGTCCGGGTGCGATCTTGCCTTTAATTTCGACCACATCACCTGCCTTATAGGAAGATGCAGATATGCCGCCGTCGGCATATGATCCTGACGCAGCCACCAGTAAAACCAATGCCGTCATGATAAATAGTGTAAAAACTTTCTTCATTTGACTCTCCTTTTTAAAACATACACTCCAATTATAAATTAAAATATCTGACAGCCAGTTTTGCTCCCAGATAACTTGTGATTCCTGATACTGCCATATAGGTAAAAAGCTCATATATGGATAATGAGAATGAATTTCTCATAAACGAACCTGCAAAATTAACGATGACAAATGTAGCCGCACCACCGCCTAAACCCAGTACAAATGAGAAAACAGACACATTCTTAATTTGGATTTTAAATACTTCCACCAGCCTGTAGCCTGTCATTGCTCCATTAAAGGCAATAAAAAAAGGAAAGCCAAATAACACCTTGTCCATGGTAATAAATATTGAACAAAAAACAGCGAGGACTAAAGACCCGCCAACACCAATAAAAACCGACTTTAACGCTGCCATAGTCATTTTTTTATTTTTTCCCTTTCAGTTATAGCCCTGTTTGACATTAGTTTAGTACATGCAGAACAAAGGTTATGATGTTCTTTGGTATCCGGATGGAGAAAAGTAATCTCTTCAACATGTTTAAGAAAAGTGGTTGTTGCAAACATTTTTCCGCATCCTTCACATCGTTCCAGCGGTAGTTGGCCAATGACCTCTTCTTTTATGGTAATAGTTCTGACATTGTCTTGATCAACCACCTTGATAATTTTGGTCGGACATAAATTTGCACAGGTCCCACACCCGATGCAGCACCCGATCTTAGGAACCACCATACTACCGTTTTCAGTTTTTACCATTTTCAATGCTTTGGCTTTTACGATTTCATTGCAGACACGAATACAAAGCCTGCAACGAATACAGCCGTTAGGTGGCGGGTTTATAGTAACATTGAATTCTTTTGCAAGGCTCCTGATCCTCAGTGAATCTGGTGCCATCTGCAATAATTTATTAAACGCCTGTTCCCGTTTTACTTTTACAAATTCTGAATTGGTTCTTACGATAAGATCTTCTTTGACTTTCATGATGCATGACAACATCACCACCTGTTTACCTGTAGGAGATACCACTTCAACCCCGCAAAGCTTGCATGACCCAGAGGGTTTAAGTGCGGGATGGAAACATAAATGAGGGATCTTTATTCCGTTTTCCTTTGCCGCCTGAAGAATCGTCTGGTTTTCTTTGGCACAAATTTCTTTATCATCAATAGTGATGTTAATCTTGGGAGTGATATTAATCATGGGCGGCATCCTGAAGATCCGAGATATAGTCTTTTAAATAATGAAGTTCCTTATTTAAAACACCCACATGTTTTTCAACAAGGTTCTCAAGGCTGAGCATTCCCTTGATCTGCCCTTCAAAAATCACCGGAAGATGGCGAATTTTTGCTTTAATCATCATTGCCATGGCATCCTTAATCGTATCCTCAGGCTCGGCAACAATCAATTTGGATGTCATCGCATCCTTGATTAGAATATCTTTAATATTTTTCTCGGGAAAAATAATATGACAGCGAACCAGATCCCGTTCTGTGAAAATACCTTGCGATCCATCCTTGGCCATTACGACAAGTGCAGACACATTATAACCTGACATCATCTTAATCGCTTGCGCCACAGTTTCATCTTGTTCAATGATATGGAAATGACTGGCACACTCTTCCATACAATCTTTTACTTTCATGATACCTTCATTCCTTTATTAGGGTTGATCAACAGGTTTTAAAGAATCCTGGGGCAGCCGATGAGTGCCTTTACCATCCAGACTAACCTCTATTAATGCATCGGGGTCATTGATAGTCGTATCCGGGTCTGTAATAATCCCATGACTCCCTACAAAATCATCCATATATAGTTCCCAGGCCTCATCCTTTGACTTCTTGTACACTTCGATTTTATCCCCTCTTTGGAATTGCATGGCTATTTCCTTTATTTTAAATTAACAGGTCGTGTTTCGACATTAATTTTCGCGCTTAGTTTACGCTGGCAATTATTGCACAAGAGCCTGTTTTCAATCGCTTTAGTTACATTTCCTGTCTTCTGAGAAATAAACTGCAGATACTCTATAGAGGGCAGGATAGCATTGCATTCTTCACAATATTGAATATCCTGTTTGTTTAAAATAGTGCCGCATAATTTCAGCATCCTTTGACCATCTGTTTCTTCAATGACTATGGCCTTATTTTCACAATTGGCAGCACATGCCCCACAGGTAATACATTTTTCACTTGTTGCCCTGAAATCCGTTTGTGTTGGATTGTCAAAATCCATATATCCAAACTCGAGGGCATCAATTCCCATCTTGTCCCGGCAGACCTCTACGCATTTACCGCATCTTCGACAGATATCACACCGCAGACACCGGGCGGCTTCTTTTCGAACACTTTCTTCGTCATACCCTAACTCCACCTGCTGAAACATGGTTCGCCGTCTGTCAACATTCAGCATTGGCATTTCAGGATGTTTTAAGGTCATTTTTCGGCTGGCAGATATTTCTATAGGAGATTCAATATTATACCGGATGGGTAATTTAGGCATTCTGGGCTGGGGAATATTGTTCAAATGTCTGTCTATAGCCTCTGCCGCTCTTTTCCCGCCGCCAATGGCTTCGATTACAGTGGCAGGGCCGGACACAGCATCGCCAGCTGCAAACACACCCGGCATGGTGGTTTCCATGCTGGCATGGTTCACTTCAATGGTTCCCCTGCGCGTCCAGTTCATCTGATCAAAGGCCTGCATCCCTTCGTGATCCACATATTGACCAATGGCACTGATGACAGCATCTGCTTTAATAGTAAAATCCTTCCCCAGGATGGGAACAGGTGCCAGCCGGTCAGATCCTTTTTTCTTAATCAGTTCGGCTTTGACGCAATCAAGTCCGGTAATCATGTCATTTTCTCCAACAATTTCTTTGGGAATCGTTAAAAAAGCAAACTCAATACCTTCTTCCTCTGCCTGCTCAACTTCCTCTATATCTGCCGGCATCTGTGTTCTGGATCGTCTATAAGCGATGGATACCTTTTGGGCGCCTAACCTTAAACTTGTTCTTGCCGCATCTATGGCAACATTTCCCCCCCCAATCACCACCACATGCTTTCCTGGTGCATGATGATCGCCAAGGGCCACATCCTTTAAAAATTTAACGGCATCAATAACTTTTGGAAATTTTTTCTCTCCTTTTATCCCCATATCCCAGGCCTTATGGGCGCCAATGGCAATAAAAAAGGCATTATACCCTTCTAATTTCAATTCCTTGAATGTAATATCTTTTCCAAACCGGGTATTATACGAAATTTGCACCCCAAGTTCTTCGATCATGGCCACTTCCCTGTCAATGACCTCCCGGGGAAGGCGATATCTTGGGATGCCTACCATTATCATGCCACCCGGAACCGGCAGTGCCTCAATGACCTTTACACCATATCCCATCATAGCAAGATAATATGCAGCAGAAAGCCCCCCGGGTCCTGCACCGACAACGCAAACTTTTTTCCCGTTAAAATCCTTTTTCCCAGGATTCTTATAGGCTCTGTCCGACATTGCCCTTTCTGCTGCAAATGCCTTTAAAAATTTAATGGCTACGGGTGTGTCAATCCTGGCACGAACACACATCATTTCGCAGGGTCGTGTGCAAATCAATCCGCAAACCCACGGAAAAGGATTATCACGCCGAATCACTTCAATTGCCTGGGCATCCTTTCCTTCAGCGATTAAGCTCAGGTAAGTCGGAATATCAATCCCGGCCGGGCAGGCCATCTGGCAGGGTGATGGGGCCAGTTTCCCGCAATCATGGGAAGGGCAGTTCTTTGTTTCAACATGACTGACAAAGACCTCCCTGTGCTTATTTATAATACCTTTCAGGATTTTACCGGTATCCCGATTTTGTAAAGGACTCTTATCGTCAAAATATTCTTCAATCAGAGAATCAATGGCAGAAAGGTGTTTTGCGCCTCCGGCGCCCTCTGCGATCTCTTCTGTCAAATGCAGAATCTGCTCGGAAATTCTCCTTCCTTTTGGATCTGTTAACAATCCTGAAGCAATCTGTTCAGACAGATATATAACAGTTTTTCGAACCGGACAGGTTTTTTCTGCCATTTTAACTCCTTAGCGACTAAAAGCTGCTTTTTTCAAAGGATGCCACTGCTTCTGCATGGCGTTCCCGCCGAATCTGGGTCATGTCTTCAACATTACCGAATTTAAGACACCCAGTAGTACAGGTTGTCACACAGGCAGGATCTAAGCCTGCATCCACTCTATCCATGCAGTAATCACATTTTTCCACCTTCCCGGTATCCTGATTCCATTGAGGCGCCCCCCAAGGACAGGCGGAGACACAGGTCTTGCATCCAACACAAAGGTCCTTATCAATAAATACGATACCGTCCTTGCTTCTTTTCTGCATGGCACCAGTGGGACAGGCAGAGACACACCATGGATTTTCACAATGAAAACAGGGCATGAAAATAAATGACATTTTCGGTAATCCGCCAATAAATTTGGGACCTACCTGTATGATCTGGCAGGGTTTGGGCCCTGTGGGTAAGTTCTTGTTGGACTTGCACTGGATTTCACATGCGTGGCATCCGATACATTTTTTAATATCCTGAAATAGATAGTATTTGCTCATTCTTAATTTTTCCTTACTTTAAAGGGGTTTGACCGTTACAAAGGTTTCATGATAGGCAGGACTTCCACCGACTTTGTCGGTTTTATTTTCCTGTATCAGTGCATCAGAAAGTCCTTTATTAAATGATCTTTTTGCCCGGCTGGCTTCATGACCATACCCATGGAGCATAAAAACCGCTTCAGGATGAATCAGGTCAGTGACATAGGCTTTAATCTGGCCTTTTCCGCAGGATGAAGAAACTTCAACAATTGCTTTATCTTTTATACCCAGCTTATTTGCTATCACCGTATTGATCCACAGCACATTTTCACTTTCCAGCTCATTCAAATACGGTACATTCTGGGTGGAAACATGGGTGTGGATGGCTGAGCGCCCCACTACCAGACGAATTTTATCATCGTCTCGCTGTGGAATCTCTTCATATTTCGGAAAAGATTCAAACCCGGCATCTTCCAGTAAGGATGATTTAAATTCGATCTTTCCGGAAGGTGTTTTAAAAGGAAGATTGTCCCTGTCCCAAAAAATTTGATCCGGTCCGTAGGCGACAAACCCTTTTTCCTCAAAATCTTCCATGGTAAAGCCAGTGCCCTTAAGCTGCCAGTTAACCAGGTCTTCCATATTTTCATATGGGAAATAATCTCCAATACCTATTTTTTCACCTATTTTTTTAAGAATCATGGCGCCGTCCATGGTATCGTATCGCGGTTCCACTGCTTTTTTCCTGAGAAACATCTGGGGTTTTAGCCCGTTCATCTGCTGGATGCAATCGGTTCTCTCAAGGTAAGTGGATTCGGGGAGTATCACATCTGAATACCAGGCAATATCAGAATAGTTAATATCAATCGTGACAAGAAGATCAAGCTTATCCAGTGCTTTTTTAGTCTGAGTTGTATCGGCGATAGACATGAGTGGATCAAGACGATAAGCTATCAATGACTTTATAGGATAAGGATCTTCATTTAAAACCGCATAGGGAAACATCTGTGCCACCCCGTGACTGGCATCCGGAAGTGGAAAATCCTTGGTACCGACTTTATCAAAACTGGGCACATCAATTTTTGGAAAATCCTGACTGACCAATTTTCGGGCAGCCTTTCCACCCACTTCTCCAGGACCCTTTTTAAAGAAGATGCCGCCTTTTGCCTCCACGCTGCCCATAAGTGCATTCAGCATCAGCATGGATCGACGCACATAAATTTCATTGGTCTGGTTGGCGCCTCGGTATCCATAGTGAAAAATTACAGACGGTTTATCTTTGCTAATTTCCCTGGCCAGGCTAATGATTTCATCTGCCTCAATACCCGTTTCTTCCTGGGCCCATTCAGGGGTATATCCTTCAACAAAGTCCTGAAGTTCGTTTAGACCATGCACCCATTTTGAAACAAATCCCGCATCATAAAGTCTTTCCTTCAAAATAACATGCATTAAGGCATAATTTAAAGCCAGATCCGTTCCCGGACGAATCATCCAGTACCGGTGTGCCTTGGTCGCAGTGACATTTACCCTGGGATCAATATAGGTCAGCTTTGCACCCTTTTCCATGGCATCCATTAAGGTATTGACTTCCTTCACGGATAGAGATTCAAAAATATTTCGGCCATAAAGTACAATATGCTTTGTATTGCCGTAATTGATCCCGATCTGACCATCGGTATATCCGAAAAGAGAGCGGCAGGCAGTATTGATACTTCCTTTGCAAAGCGCATCATGTGTAAAATGATTTGGGGACTTAATTGCTTTTAAAAAGGTTTTACTGACATGGGTGGCTAATTGTGCCCTTTCGCAAAGCGCAACACTGTGACCACCGTTCTTTTCGATAATTTCGTTAAGCCGGGTTGAAACATACTCAATGGCTTCATCCCAGGATGCCTTTCTCCAATTGCCGGATCCTCGTTCACCAACACGGATCAATGGCGACTGAACCCGCTGGTCGTCATAGAGCATTGATTTTCCGGCTGCTCCTCTTGGACAAAGACTGCCGTTTATCCCTGCCACATTTTGATTTCCTTCTATCCAGTCTACATGTCCGTCCTTTACTTTTACCTTAATGGGGCATCTGACAGAACACATAAAACACAAACTGAAAACTTCCTTATTCATAATGACTTGCCTCCTTAGAAAACAAAATAATTTCTCAACTCAAACAAACTACATAGCGATAAGTATGCCAGATTTATAAAAGTCTTGAAAAAAGCATCAACTATAATTGCAACCAATCGAAATTTAACGAAAAATTATTGAATATATTTTTTAACAGGACATTCCATTATTTTTTTTAGAAATATGAAAGAAATCCACTTTACATGATTAACAAAAGAAGGAAGAAGCTTATCTTTATAAGGATATCGATTTAAAAAGAAGAAAAAGTACAATTCGTTAAAGGCGCAATAAAAATATTGCACTGCATGTTTTTATTGCGCCGATATCAACACAGGAATTATATCAAAAAGATTAAATGTACCAAACGGTCTTGGTGTTTGCGGGTCTATTGATGGATTAAACCTATTCTTTCAGTTTGTTAAACCCATTTTAGCTAAAGGAGGACAGGTTCCGGCTGGCCCAACCGACCTTGCATCCCTATCTGCCCGGCCATGGATCAAAAGATATCGAATAATTTGAATCCTGACAGGTTCACTTAAGGATTTAAAAAATTTAGAATCCAGGACATCAACAAGTTTATTTGCCATCTGGGCCTGCTCTTTTGTATAAATGGTTTCCATAAACGAACATTAGTGCGCACAGATGCACATATCAATAACTTTTTTCCTCTTTTAGAACTTATGTCCATTGCCAAAAATTTTTTCTTTTTGATAAGACTGCGATACAGATGGTTGAATAGGTGATGGTTTGATCGTCGTCAAATAAGCATTTTGGCAGGACGCCTTAAAATAGCTTATTGCCGATTTTTAACGGTCACGATGTCCGTTAAAATTAAGAGAAAACCATAACCTCTTCAACCATCGGCTTAATTGAAAAATCTTTATGACAAATGCTAAAATTTTTTATTACTATCAATAATCTCTCGCGTAAATTGCGCTACTTTGCCAGTGTATTCTCGACAGCTTTTGTGCAATTTTTGATCTAAAAACCCTTGCCGCCCTTCTTTTGTCCCTAAATCAAGGCCTAATAATTTTTGACAGTTCGATGTTCCAAATTCAGATTCAAAACGTGAGATTAACTGGTTTACAACTTTATAGCATTCTTCTACTGACTCACTGGCCTGATCTCTGCCATAAACCATATTTAAAGCCAAAATACCGCCAGATATTGCACCACACATATTACATGTTCTTGACATACCACTGCAAAAACCTGTGGCTATCCGTGGAAAAAACGGGGAGGTCACCCCCTCTTGTTCAGCAATAACCTTAAGCACGCTTTCTGCACAATAAAGGCCTGAATCAAAAGCTTTGGCAGCTTTTTTATATGTATCGTCCATTTGGTTTTGCTCCTTTGTGTAATCAAAAAGATAAGGCGTCTTGGCAAACAATATCAATTTTAAGCCTGTAACCCCTCAATTCCATTACAATTACCAAAATTAAAAGTCATTTACCATAAAAATTATTAATGGAATTATTCATCGTGTTATTGACCAAAGCCAGAAGCGATTATATATTAACAGGTTATGAATTTAAATTATAAGTCATATGATGTCATTGTTATTGGGGCTGGACATGCAGGCTGTGAGGCTGCACTTGCATCTGCCCGAATGGGGTGCCAGACACTTTTATTAACCATTGATATGGATAAAATCGCATCCATGCCCTGTAGCCCGTCAATCGGCGGAATGGCTAAAGGGCAGCTTGTAAAAGAAATTGATGCCTTAGGCGGTCAAATGGCCAAAATATCAGATTCTTCGGCCATTCAATACAAGACATTAAACACACGGAAAGGCCCTGCCGTGCATTCAACACGGACACAAAACGATAAAGCATTGTATTCAAAAAACATGAAGGCTGTTATTGAAAAAACAAAAAATCTTGACTTAAAACAGGCCATGGCTCAGGAACTTGTACTTGAGAACAATGTCACTAAAGGGATTATTGATAATACAGGATTTGAATACTCGACAAAGGCGGTTGTCATTGCAACAGGAACCTTTCTAAAAGGCATGGTGCACATCGGGTCATCAAGAATCGAGGCAGGAAGGGCTGGAGAATTTTCATCCATAGGCCTTGCACAAAATCTTGCAGATATCGGATTCAATATTGGTAGAATGAAAACCGGTACCCCGCCGCGACTTCATGCAGATACGATTGATTTTTCCCAATTCAATATCCATAGTTCATCGGTCAACCCCAAACCATTTTCTTTTTCCACCACAGACATTTCCAATCCCATGCTGCCAAGTTTTATGGGCCATACAAACCCAGACACCCGTGAGGTTGTAAGAAAGAACTTGAAATATTCAGCGCTTTATGGGGGACATATCAAAGGGAAATCTGCAAGATACTGCCCGTCATTTGAGGATAAAGTCGTTAAATTCCCGGACAGGGACTCTCATCACGTTATCCTTGAATACGAAGGAATAGACTCAAAAGAAATCTACGCATCAGGCCTTGGGAACAGTCTGCCTTTGGACATCCAATACAAGCTTGTCAGATCTGTGAAAGGCCTTGAAGAAGCTAAAATTATGAGGCCGGCCTATGCCATTGAATATGATTATATAAATCCTTTAGAATTGTCTTTTGCTCTTGAAACAAAAAAAATTAATGGCCTTTTTCTGGCCGGACAAATCAATGGCACATCCGGATATGAAGAAGCAGGGGCCCAAGGGTTATGGGCAGGCATCAATGCGGCGTGTCTCGTCCAAAAAAGAGACCCATTTATCCTTGACCGTTCTCAAGGCTATATGGGTGTTATGGTAGATGACCTGATAACCAAAGGAACGACCGAACCCTATCGAATGTTCACGTCCAGGGCTGAATACAGGTTGTTGCTCAGGGAGGACAATGCCGACTTAAGATTATCCCAGATTGGCAATAACCTGGGGCTTATCAACGATGATACCTTAAAACTTTGTAAAGAAATTATACGTCAGACTCAGCAAGAAATTAAACGGATTAAAAAAAAGGTGGTAAAACCCACAAAATCAGTCAATGATTTTCTGATTGCCAAAGGGACTAATAAAATAAAAACCGGTGTAAAACTCGAACAGCTTTTAAAAAGAGCTGAACTTGATTATATATCGCTAAAAAAGATTTTCCCGCAGCAAGAACCTATTTTAGAACGTGCTGAACAACAAATTGAAATTGAAATAAAGTATGAAGGGTATATAAAACGCCAGCTCAATGAAATAAAAAAATATAAAGACCTGGAAAAAATAAATATTCCAAAAACTTTTAATTATACGAATGCCCATGGCCTTTCAAACGAACTTAAAGAGAAGCTGACTCAAATCCTTCCGAAATCGTTAGGGCAGGCATCCCGGATTGATGGGATGACACCCGCTGCCATATCTGTATTAATGGTGGCCATTTCAGCCTTCCACCCCCCAAAAAACAAGGCTTGACTTGAATAAATTGACGCTTACTATAGTATACATAACCAATTAAAATGACTAAATTTAGTCGTAAAAGGAAAAATGAATGGCCGATGATTATTATCAAATTTTAGGACTTAACAAAAAAGCCAGTGCTTCTGAGATAAAAAAAGCATATCGAAAGCTCGCGTTAAAATATCATCCCGACAAAACAAAAGGGGATAAAGTGCTGGAAGATAAATTTAAAAAAATCAGTGAGGCATATGCTGTTTTAAGTAATCCTGAAAAAAAGAATCAATATGACACATATGGTTCAGCCGATTTCAAGCAGCGATTTTCACAGGAAGATATTTTCAGAAACTTTGATTTGGGTGATATCCTAAAGGACTTTGGATTTGGTGGCTCTCGAGGCGGTGGCTTTTCTTCAGCTTTTGGAGGAGGAAGGCAACGAGG
>JAAEKY010000806.1 GCA_024227235.1 Desulfobacteraceae bacterium
GCGAGCGCTTCATTTTGATGTGCTCAGATTTAACCCTGTCGGCGCCTGATATCATCAGAGCCTACAGTTACAGGTTCAAAATTGAAGTGAGCTTCAAGGTACTAAAGCATCTTATGGGCGCGTTTTTCTACCGGTTCTGGACCAGTGCCTGGCCCCGTATTGGCAAACAAACCGAAAGCGATTTGGCTGCAGTGAAGGAGCCGGCAATGAAAAGGTTGATCGGCCAGACCACCAATGCAATCGAGGCGTTTGCCAGTTTTGGCTGCATCGCCACCGGCATTTTGCAAATCATCGCATTGAATTTTGACCAGACGATTTGGCGAAAATACGCTGGCTGGCTGCGCACTGTCACCTCAACTGTTCCTTCCGAGGAGATTGTCAAGTCGGTCATACAGCAAGAGTACTACCATAATTTTCGCTTTTTCAGGCGTAGCGCGATTTATCAAATAATTATGTCAAAGAGCAAGAAAGATACGGATGATCTATTGCCACTGGCGGCATGATGCCTTAAAACTTCAGACTGTCAAGTAAATAGGAACAGAACGAGAAAACACGCTTCAGGCTACCCTCGGTCAAGTTCAAAACATATTGTTGTTTCATTAAATTACGGGCAGCATACCTCCTGAAATCCAGATGGAAAGAAAAATGGTTAACGGAATCAATTTAATTTGAACAGGGTGATCACCCTATCTCTTTTTTCCTCACTAGCCCATAGCCAATTATTGACCATAATATTGTTTGTTGATATCAACAGAATTATTGATATATCATAGACTTCACGGAAATATGAAAACCGATCAAATTGTAATCTTACATTTACCGTGGTTTTATTACAGAAAACTTTGCAATCAAGCAAAAAGCTTATCAATAGGACTTTTGCACCCTATTACTCTTTAATCAAATTGGTGTTATGCAGCGTTTTTTCACGATAATAAACTAGTTATGTCTTTTAAGAAAATCTCAAAGAAAATTGTGTTTTGTGATATTTTTTCGCATGGATACGGGCTGATGATATTGAATATCTAACGAATGAAAATTTAATAAGGTGACAAATGCCTAATGGAAAACCAGGTGACCATCCATACACTGACATTGTCATTCATAAATGGGAAGTTTTCGGTGATGAAATTGATAATTTAGTCCGTGAATTACATAATAAAACTGGTTTTTAA
>JAAEKY010000807.1 GCA_024227235.1 Desulfobacteraceae bacterium
CCAGACAGGTTCATCCACTTTGGCAATAAATATAACATCACATTTATATCTTGCTGATTTGTCTATATAGGTTTCAAATAGTTTTTGGGATTGTGGCGTTTGGGATTTTGAAATATCAAGGAGTAGGTTTTTATTCAACTGAATTTCATAAAGCAAGCTATCAATACGTTCAGTTTCTCTCTCAATAATAGTTTGAGTAATACTGTATTTTTGTTCGAAAGACTTTTCTATTTCTAAACGTATCGTTTCTGACGTAGAATAGTATGTCCAATATAAAATTAGCCCACCTAAAAAAACAATAGAAATAATAAAGTAGGCCCCTAAGATTGTTGACAGTTTTTTCGGTGTTTTTTTCAACATAGAATTGTAGCTTTTATTGCCAGCCTGAATATCGAAAAGCCTTCTTTTTAAGTGTTATGATATCATCTTCCATTACCCCTTGATTGACAATGACCATTTCACCTGAAAAAATTAATGGTTTTATTTTTAATTTTGATTCAATATCAAGACGGATCGCTTCGGCCATGGCAACTCCATTATCGTCATTCATTCGCATAACGGTGAAATCAAGATCACCAGCTATTAAGGAATTCAACTCATTGGCACCACCGCCCCAACCATTTACAAGAATTTGATCAACCAGGTTCAGATCTTTGAGTGCATCTAAAATTCCAAAAGCAATATCAGTTGAACAGGCATGAAGAAAATTGATATCTGGATGTTGTTTGATTATTTTTAGAGCAGCATCTTTTGCATTTTTCCGATTCCCCCCGGTATAATTTTCCGCTATCAATTTGAAATCAGTTCGATTACGGATAATCTCATTGAAAAAATCCCCCCGAAGTTGGCTGACCTGGTTTCCATAGACATGATAAAGCATTGCATATTTAATGTTTGTTTTACCTTTATAACGCTTTATATATTC
>JAAEKY010000808.1 GCA_024227235.1 Desulfobacteraceae bacterium
ACTAAAATTTATGCTTATTTAGCGGTTATACCTTTCTTAATTTTTCTTTGCCTTGCCATATGGTTGAACAAAAAGGTTATATGGCTTTTTATTTTCTGTTTTATTTTCTGTTTTGGATATCTATCTATCCAAAACAAATTATATCCCAAGCTTCCAGATCATCATGTTTCTAATTTTTTAAATTTAAAAAAACATACAATCACAGGCAAAGTTGTTTCTTTTACAAAACATTACCCAAAAAAATCTAAAGTGGTTGTTTTATGTCAAAATTTAAAAACAAAAAAAGGGATCAAAACAAACATCACAGGTAAAATTAATTTAAATATATACGGTAGTAACCCTAAAAGCCTTCCAGAGTTTGGAGATATAATCGAATTCAAATCATCCATCAAGTCCATTCGCAATTTTATGAATCCAGGCGCATTTGATTATCGACGATTTTTAAAATTCAAAGGGATATATGGCTCTGCATACGCTAATAGTCATGATATTAAAATTTTGACTTCAAAAAATCAAAGTACTTTTATTAACCAATCAATACGAAGAATAGAGAAACTCAGGACAGGGTATTATGCCTTTATTTTAAATCAAAGCAAGCCGTCAGACGCTCATAATATTATAATTTCGTTAATTACCGGTAAAAAAGAAGTCATTTCTCCAGATGTAAGGGATTTATTTTCAAAAGCCGGGATAAGCCATCTTCTTGCCATTTCAGGGCTACATCTTTCAATTGTCACCCTCCTGTTCTTTTACCTTTTCTATCGGTTTTTGAGTGGTGTACCCACCCTGTTGATTTCAGGAAACTCCAGAAAGATTGCTGGAGTGTTAACCATAATACCATTAGCAGGTTACGCTGTCTTTTCAGGATTTTCACCCTCTACCCAACGGGCATTTATAATGACAGTTGTTTTGCTGTTGTCATTTGTCTGTGAAAAAGAAAAAGATATTATTTCAAGCCTTTCATTGGCTGGGATTATCATATTATTGCTGGATTCAAGTGCACTTTTTTCAATATCTTTTCAATTATCTTTTTTTGCTGTTGTTTTTATAGTTTGTGGTCTTTCGCTATTAAATCAATATTCATTGAAGTTTAAAAATAAATTCTTACACAAGATAGCAATGTTATTTTGTGTGACGGTCTTTGCCGGTATAGGAACCTTGCCTTTAGCGGCCCACTATTTTAATGTCGTATCATTTGTTCAAGTTATAACAAATCTTATTGCAATTCCAATCATCGGGTTCACTGTGCTGCCATTAGGGATTATTATTTTGGTTTGTTTTCAGTGGGCTCCCATATTGGCTGGGTTTGTTACTCATATTTGCACCCAATTCATTTTGTTTGTATTTACAATTTGTGATTATTTTGTCTCTTTTCCCTATTCATGGTCAAGCGTAGTTACATTGCAGTGGCAAGAAATAAGTGTGATTTATTTACTAGCAGTTTCAATTTTTTTATTCTTAAAAGGGCAACGAAAAAATGGTGGGTTTTTGTTTGTTTTAGCCCTTTTAGTAGCTGTTTTTAATTTTCAATCTAATTATTTTAAAAAACCTAATTCTGAAAATATAAATATAACAATTATTGATGTAGGGCAGGGTAATAGTGCGCTTATACAAACACCTGATAATAAAAATATTCTGGTAGATGGGGGTGGATTTTCCGGACTGTCATCTTTTGACACTGGGAGATTTATCGTTGCTCCTTTTTTATGGCAAAAAAGAATACGATCTTTAGATTATGTGATTTTAAGTCATCCTGAATCAGATCATTTAAATGGTCTTATTTTTATTTTACAAAATTTTAAAGTTCACACTTTAATTAAAAACACAGATGTTAAAAATTCTAAACAATATAGAAGTCTGGTTAATATTTGCAAAACAAAAGCTATAAAAATATGGAATCCTTTTTATGAAGAACATGTCATTGATTTAGGTAAAACCAATTTGATATTTTATGATTCTTCTATTGATAACAATTTGTATGATATGAACAATAACTCTCTTGTTTTCAAAGTGTTATATCAAGATTTTTCAATGCTGTTTACCAGTGATATCTTACGACAACGGGAAAAAAAGTTAAGTGAAAAAAAACATCTTAACCTTCATGCGAACATCATGCAGTCTCCCCATCATGGAAGCGCCACATCAAGCAATAAGTTTTTCCTTGATAAAGTACAACCCAAAAGTGTAATAATATCTTGCGGCTGGCGCAATAGATATGGTTTTCCTCATTATAAGGTTTTAAAAAGATATAAAGAAAAAGGGGCTAATATTTTCAGAACCGATAAAGATGGGGCGATTTTCATATCCAGTGATGGGAATAATTATTACATATTAACCTATAAAGATGGATAAACAGTGTATTATATATACTTTCCTTATATTGTAATTCTCGCCTTGTTGATGTCCTATGAATGTAATAATAAAATGCAACCCAGGTGGTGGGTTCTTATGGTTTTATTTGCGCCTATTACTATGCCGTATTTTATTTTTAAAAGCCGTAAAGAAGCGGGTATTTCTTTTTTTATGATTTTTTTAATGACTTTTTCAGCAGTGGCTGGATTGGAAGCTTTTCTTTATTCAAAATACTATGAAAAGAATAAATATTCACATTTACCCGCCCTGACAATCCAGTTGATTCGGCATGCAGAAGATTTAAAAGTCAGCACCACGAAGCTTGATCATGCTTTAGTCAAGCTTGAAAACTTAAGCAAAGTTGAATCCAGAATTCATGAAATTAAGCGGACAATTGAATTTATCGATCAACTTAGAGATGTCATGTTTAAAAATCAAGAAGATATTAATCGTCTTGTAAAATATACGTCTGATTATACCGATTTCTTTGCTGGTAGAGATCTGGAATGGGTATTTGACATTCAATTTTTTTATAATAATAGAGTTGTTATTCAGCATAACAAAAGTATACAAAATTATCTGGAAAGATTTGAAGATTTATTAAGGTATACCCATCGCAATTTTTATAATATTACAGAACACAAAACAAAAGATAGCCTGAAAAACTATGATGAATACTATATTCGGTATCGTAGAGCTGTTGACAGTCACAATAGGTTTAATGTTAAACGAATTGATTTCCAAAATAAATATTTACAAAAACATCCTGATATAAAAGCCTATCTTCCTGGTAAACGTCAGACAGAGACCTTTAAATTGTGGGAATAAATTTTCTCTCCTGAATCTTTAAGGAATGGGATAATCACCTTGTTCTTATTACCGCCTGAAACATCATAGGTAATGCTGACGATAGGAACATTAATCTTTGCTTCAACTTTTTGAGCCATTGCCTCTGTAATAAGCCCAGGACAGCAGAATGCAGGATTTGTTTGAACTAACAATTTTAAATCTGGATATTCATTAACAATGTGATGAATTTTTAAAATATTATCCATGGATTCACCTGTATGTTCTGGGAGAATACCATATTCAGGAAGAATATTTTCATAGGAATCTTTTACTTCAAAGGCTGATTTGTTTAAAATCAGTTCAAAATATTTATAATACCTTTTTTCCATTGTTTTCATAGCCACAAGAAGTGCTCCATTTGACATCAAACTTAAATATTTACCTTCTTTAAACCATTTTTTAAAATAAGAATTGGCTATGATTTTAATATATTTATAGTAGGGCGTTGTAATAACTTCGCCACCATTTTCTTCAATAAAATGGATCAAACCCTGATTCATTGTGTCATTATCTCTGGCATAAAGATCTCCAAAAATGCCGACTTTTGGACGATATTCATCTTTGGTTTTAATGTTTAAAAACATCGGAATTATAATTTTCAAAGCTTTTTCTTTGGATGCCCCTGTTTTAAAAGCAGTACACAATATTTTCAACGCTTTTTGAAGCGCTTGATCAGTTTCACCTTTATTAATTTCATAAGGCCTTATTTTACAGCCAATACTTCTTAAGAGACCGCCAAACATATATGAATAATATGCGTTTGTGGATGCTTTAAAAGAAATATCAAATAAAGAAAGCTCACCTTTATAAATTTGAGATTTTTCAAAACCGTTTTTATGTCGATCAAGTATTTTTTTAATATGGTAAGGATACATCTTAATATTACAGGCAATTTCTGAATGATTTAACCATAGAACACAATTTGAAGGATCAAGACGTTTTTTTTCAATTGTATGAATAAACCCAGATGCGAGTGCATTTAATGGGATACATTGTCCTGTATTTGTCAGCATACTTTTTTTAAGTGTTTCTGGTGTTTCTTCCATTAGAACCGCATTTAAACCCTCATTTTTAATGGTTGAAACGAGCAGGCTACCTGCAAATGAATCCCAGTTTGGGAATACAATGGTTTTATCTTCTATCTTAGTTATAAAATTTGGATGAAGGTATGAAATATCCTTCTTTTTTTCTCTTGATATTGAATTGTTATGATTTGTAAACGCCTGAACTGCTGCTTCAACTCGTGTTTCATACCCGACACTTGAATCATGTTCATCCAATTCTAATACCAAATATGGTTTGTTAAAGCTTTCCATTATCTGTTTGAAGTAATCAATACCAAATGAATCTGGTGCGCATTTAAATGAACTGATATAGACAGGATAAAGGTGGTCTGTAGTTGCAGCAATATATGCAGCCTTAAGAATTTGTGCAACATATTTCCAGTGTATTTCATTTAACAATGGATCAATTTTAGAAAAATCGAAATTTTTAAAATCTAGCATATCCTGAAAAAAGGTTTTTACAGATAAATTTTCAAATAGTTGTGGAATATTATTATTCATCGATTTACTTAAAACCGTATATGGCCTGCCTAATAGAACAACATTTAAATTAGAGCCAATATTTTTATGCTGTAAGAACAAATTTTTACGTTTTTGTTCACAGTGTTTTTTGTATTCCAAAGCATTATCATATGCAGCAGATATATCAAAAAATGAAAATAAAAAGTCTGCGGATATCTTTTTTAAGGCCTTATACAATTCAAGTTTAGTATGAAAATTTGTATAAAGGTATTTTATGGTCGGTGACATAATCCTTTTTTTATCAATTTCTGGAAGGCAGGAAATGATAGAAGGTGTAAATTGTGTATAATAACAATGCTGCCGACGTCGATTTTTTTGTTTTGTTTTTTCCTCAAAATAGAATGGTAAAAATATATAGTCTGCTTTATCCATTAAAGAGCGAATATGTCCATGAAAAGATACTACTGGTGCACAAAACTCAGCACCTGCATACACTTTTCCCAGTTTAACAGGATTTTTTAGTTTTGAACTTGTTGTTGTTTTTATTCCTAACTTTGTAAAAAAGTAACTCCAAAAATCACAATCTTCAAAAAGGTGTAACGCATTTGGAATACCAATGGTAAAATTATGTTTTATGGCTTTCTTTTTGGGTTTATGGATGACCCCTTTTCTTAACTTTAAGAGATTATGAAAATTTTTCTTTGGAATCATTTTGTTGGTTTTGTAGTCCCTGCCACACAAAAAACCATAGGCAAGCGTTTCATCACCAATATCTGCTATAGTAAGCTTGCAGCTATTCGTGCATAAATTACAGGTTTCCTGTCGAACCGGTATATGATTTTTCCATAACCCAAATCCTCTAAAAGTTGATTTACTGTGTTGATTTTCTTTTAATAATAAGGCAATACCTAGTGCACCGGTTAAATGACAATATTTAGACACGTGGATAGGTTTTTTTAATTTTTGTTCAAAAGCGGCAACAAGGGCTTTGTTTTTTGCAGTAGCTCCTTGGAAAAGAATACAATTACCGATAAGACCGATATTGGCTACTTTAGTCAGGTAATTATCTCTCACAGAGTGTAAAACGCTAGCCAGAATCTCATTTTTTTGATAGCCTTGAGCAAGATAATAGTTAATATCTCGCTCCATAAAAACAGTGCACCTGTCACTGGCCACAGGAGATGCAACACCTTCTGTGCGTTTGGAATATTCAGATAAGGGACAATCTAATTTTAAGGCCTGTTCTTCGATAAAGCTTCCGGTCCCTGCAGCACAAACTGTGTTCATAACAGAAGAGGTGACAATACCATCTTTAAGTAAGGTGAACTTGGCATCCTGTCCACCAATTTCGATGATGGTATCCACATTCAAATTCAAATTGCAGGCAGCTGTTGCATGCGCAGTAATTTCATCAGGCTCTATGTCTGCACCTATAATTTTACCACTGATCCTGCGCCCTGATCCTGTTGTACCACAGCCTAAAATATTAATTTTAATGTCATACGTGTCAAAGAATTGATCATAGGCTTTAAAAATTTTTTGAATAGCCTTAACCGGTCTTGATGCTGTTTTTGTATAAAAACCCGCAATAGGTATTCCTTCCTGATTGATCAGGATGCTTTTGGTGCTGGTTGATCCGACGTCCAGTCCTAAATATCCCGTACGAGTATCTAACTTTTGTGGATTCTGATAAATATCGGCTTCAACATCATCTATATAATAAGAAGAAAAATTTTTAAAATCAGGATGTTTAGACAGTTTAAGTTCTAATTGAGGATAAGAAAGAATATTTTCTTTAATTGAAGATTTAAATAAATCATCTACTGATACAAATTTTTGTAAGGGTATTTTTTTATGGTGACTTATATCATCAAGAATGCAAAGCGCAGCGCCTGTTGCACAATAAAAATTTGAATTTGAATCAATGGTTAAATGATAACCGGTTATTTTTTCAAGATGATTTTTAACAGACAAATTAGATGACACACCCCCACAAAACAAAATTTTCTGACCAATATCTTTATATTTAAAAAGGGTATTTGAAATATTCTTTGCCAGTCCATAGCAAAGGCCCTCACATATTTGTTCTATATTAAAACCCTCTTGTTGGGCATGGATTAGATCAGTTTTGGCAAAAACAGAGCAGCGCGTAGCAATATCCGGTATTTTTTTTAAGTTTCTCAGTGCTTTTTCACTCAGTTCTTCTGAACCACCAAGTAAGTTTAATCTGCGTGCCTGTTGATCAAGAAAACTCCCTGTTCCGGCAGCACAAGAAGTATTATGTTTTGCCCCGATATAATGGCAATTTTTATCAAACCGACTTAAAGAAAATTTTTCTCCACCAATATTTAAAATTGCATCAAAGGTTTTATGGTAATATTTGGCGGCACGTATGATGGTTAATTGTTCGTCATAAGACGTGTTGGCCTTTATAAAAGATGGTGTAGAGTCAGTCACTGAAACATATGATATTTTTTTTAAGCACAGTTTACTGATTAAATGTGATAGGCATTGTTTAACTTCTCCAAGATGATCAGCAGTGCCTTTATGAATGATTTTTCCTTTAAGATCTAATACAACAATATGAATAGAAACAGAGCCTACATCGAGCCCAAGAATGTGCGAGGAGGATTCCATCGTTATAATTTTTCCTTTACTTGATTCCAAAATTCAAAAATACCATTAAACCAGCCATCAATAAACAATTGTTCATGATCAACAGACCCTGACTTCGCATATTTTACAAGATCAGTTGAGTTATAGATCTGTTCAAAATACTCGTTCATATTAGGATCAGAAATCAATTCATACGTGCCATTAAAACGAACCACGTATAAAAGATCTTCGTAATGGGCTACTTTTGCCCAGTTAAGCGCAGCCTCTTTCCCTAATTGATAGTATTTTTTTTCCCAAATTAGCTTTTCCTGCTTAAGCCGTTTGATGATTTCCGGCATATCGAAGTCTTCAGAAAATCTTTTTTGAAAGGCTTCTTTTTTCTGAATAGCTTCAGTTAAGGTGTCTTGAAACATTTTTGAGAAATTAAATGAATTCCGCCATTCCTTTAGCTTTTCGTGAAGTAAATCCGGGATGCTTAATGTAATTTTTTGAGTCATTAGTCTATCCTGTATGAATTTATGGTAGATGCTGTTATTATACGTATTCTTTTTTTGTATACGTGTCAACTTAAAATTATTTTGTATTTACTTCTTGTTACAGAAAATAAAGACTATACACACTTAGCACCTTGAATTTTATTATCATTGAAGCTATATTCAGTAATCATGTTTACCAATATCATTGTGAAAATCGGTCAAAAATTCATACATATGATAGAATCTATTGGAAGAATAGTATTGTTCTTTCTTATTGGAGCAATGAATGTCTTTTTGCTGCCATTTCAATTTAAAAAGGTTCTTGATCAGATCTGGTTTATTGGAACAAAATCGATTTTTGTTGTTGCCTTAACCGGAATTTTTACGGGAATGGTTATCGGGCTTCAAGGGTACTATTCTCTTGTAAAATTTGGTTCTGAGGCAGCTTTAGGCTCTGCTGTCTCTTTGACGTTGATTCGTGAATTAGGGCCTGTTTTTACAGCAATCATGATTACGGCTCGAGCAGGATCAGCGATGGCAGCTGAGATTGGTGTTATGCGGATTTCAGAACAAATTGATGCCCTTAATACTATGCATATAAATCCTGTCAGATTTCTATTTACACCAAGAATAATTGCCGCCATAATAAGTTTCCCATTATTAACAGCACTTTTTGATGTTATTGGAATTTTAGGTGGCTATATTTCCGGTTCTATTATGCTTGGGATAAACAGATATGTTTACATGGATACGGTAATTAAAAGTGTTAGAGTCAGTGATATCGCTGGAGGATTTTACAAAGCTTTTGCATTTTCTATCATAGTGACTACCCTTTGTTGCTATCGTGGATATTATACCCATTTCTTCAACGGATTCGGCGCTAGGGGTGTTAGCTTGTCTACAACAAATGCAGTGGTTCAATCCTGCGTTTTAATTTTAATTTCTGATTATATTATTACATTATTTTTGGTTTAAGAGATGACTGCTCCACTTATACAATTTGTTGATGTGACAAAAAGTTTTGGAACACTTAATGTTTTAAAAGGCCTCAATCTTTCTATTTTTAAAGGAGAAACCCTTGCTGTAATAGGAAAAAGTGGTACGGGTAAATCAGTCCTTTTAAAACATATTATTGGTCTTATTCAGCCAGATTCAGGAAAGATACTTATTGAAGGGCACCCACTGCATCGTCTACCTATTGAAAAAATAAAATCTTTTCAAAAACAATTAAGTTATATGTTTCAGGAAAACGCATTATTTGATTTTTTAAATATTTATGATAATATTGCTTTACCGTTAGCCGAAAATTCAAATTTCCCAAAAGCTCAGATAAAAGACAAAGTTTTTACACGGATGAATCAGATGGGTTTAATAGATATTGAGGATAAATTCCCCGCACAGCTATCCGGTGGGATGCGAAAAAGGGTAGCACTTGCAAGAGCACTTGTAACAGATCCAACCATCGTTCTTTTTGATGAACCCACTACCGGTCTTGACCCCGTAAGAAAAAAAAATGTACATTTAATGATTCAAGAATACCAGGAGAAACTTGGATTTACAGCAGTTATTGTCAGTCATGACATACCCGAAATTTTTAATGTTGCTCAACGTATAGCAATGTTGGATGAAGGTATTATCATGTTTGAAGGTACAAAAAAAGGCATTCTTGAATCACATAGCAATATTCTAAATGCTTTTGTCAGAGGTGAAAATTTTTAATCGCAATTTGATTGAAGCGATAAACATTAAGGTAATAAATAATATGGATAAACAAAAAATAGAATTTTATGTAGGACTTTTTGTTATCACAGGCCTAATTTGTACTGGATATCTTTTTGCAGTTCTTGGCGAAATAAGTTTTATTAAGGATCAGCGATATCAACTCTATGCTTTTTTTACTTCAGTTTCAGGGCTTAAAACCGGTGCAAGAATTGAAATGGCTGGCGTTGAAATCGGTACTGTTTCAAATGTTAGTATTGATAAGGAACGTTTAGTTGCAAAAATAGAATTCAGCATTGATGAAAATATGGAGTTATCTGAAGATATTATTGCATCTATTAAGACTTCTGGTATAATAGGTCAAAAATATATTGATATTTTACCGGGTGGCTCCGATATCATGTTAGAACCAGGAGAAGAGATATACAACACAGAGTCATCACTTGATATTGAGTCTCTTGTCAGAAAATTCATTTTTGACAAAGATAAAGAATGATTTATTTTGAGTTGAAATTATTAGCTATAATGGTAATTATCTGATCATTCACTATGGAACCCTGAGATAAAAGGAAACAGTTAACTATGGAAAAAAAATCTTACTTTTCAATTTTGGTAATAGTCGTATCTATTTTTCTTGTAACCCAGTGTGTTTTTGCCCAGGACAATTTTCTTAGCGTTCCTGATGTTTCTGATGATTTTATTTCGGAATCTTTCACGCAAAATAGTGAAAAAGAGTCATTCTTAATTTCTTCAAATGCCCAGGCTATTCCAGAAGATGATGATCTTATGGATGATTATGATACTATAGAATCCCAATCTGTTGCTGACCCTTTTTATTATTTTAATTATGTAATGTACACTTTCAATGATTTCCTGGTAATGCCAATTGCAAAAGGGTATCAATTCATAGTGCCTGATGTCGTTCGTACGGGAATAGATAATTTTTTTCATAACCTTCTTTTTCCTGTTCGATTCGTTAATAATCTTTTACAAGGTGAGATTTTAGATGCAGGATCGGAAATAGGTATTTTCTTAGTAAATTCAACCATCGGTGTGGGAGGCTTGGGCCAAGTTGCTCAAAACACATTTGATTGGCATACAAATGATGAAGATTTCGGTCAGACGTTGGGATCTTATTCAATTGGTAATGGGTTTTATATTGTGTGGCCTATTTTGGGCCCATCAACTTTTAGAGACACTATTGGTCTTGCCGGTGACTATTTTTTAAAACCTATCAATCATCCCAATCTCGATTTCTTTGATTATGGGAACCCATGGAAAATTTATTGGGGACTTAATGTAGTCAATGGATTAAACACAGGCTCGTTTCGCGTGGATGACTACGATTCACTGAAAGAAGCTGCCATAGATCCATATGTTGCTTTACGAGATGCCTATATTCAAAACCGTGCAGAAAAAGTTAAAGAATAAAACTATTTCGAGATTGAGGAACGGCTAAAGGCGGTCTGAAGATGAAGATGTTTTACCAAAAGGTCACACGTAACCTAAAGGTCACACGTTAAATATAAAGCTATTTTTGAGTGAGCACTACCCATTAAAATTTAAAAAGATCGTTTCGTCTGTTGGGAAGAAAATATCTCATTTTATGTGATCTAACCTGATCCAGTATGGTCTTTTCAATGGTTATAATATGTATTCCTTCCGAATTATCAATTGATTTAGAAATGACATTTCCATCGGGTCCGATTAAGAGGCTAACTCCTGGAAAAGATAGTCCTTTTGAATTGTCACCGATTTGATTACAGGCTGCTATATAAAGCCCGTTGTCAAATGCTCTAGCTCTTAGATGTCGAATCCAGGAGTCATATTTTCCATGCGACGAGCCTCTGGGAGAAGCATGGGGTATGAATATGATATCCGCTTTTTTTAATGCCTGAGCAAGCGTAAGTTCAGGGAAATGTGCATCATAACAAAGCTGAACCCCAAAATTAAGTCCATGAGATTTAAATACAGATATCGTATTTCCTGCGGTAAAATATTTTTTTTCAAAAGGTGCCGTATGAATTTTTCTGTAGACGTCAAATGTACCATTTGGAAAAAAAATAAGGTGTGACGCACAAATTTCATTATTTTGTTTTTTTTCAGCAATTCCAACCAGAATAGTTATCCCTAAATCTTTTGCCATGGTTGAAAAAATTTGGGTAATATCAGAATTTATAGGTTTACTAATGGAAATGATACCAGAACTTGAAACATAACCGGTCAGGTTCATTTCAGGAAAAACAATAATTTTTGCGTTGTTTTGGGATGCTTCGGATATAAACTTGCAGGTAGATTTAAGATTATGTTCGAAATTTCCAGCAATGCAATTTTGAACAACAAGAGCTGCTTTAATTGCCTTCATAATTTAAAATTAGCACTTATCTTAAAAACTCTTGTAGCGGGTAAATTTAAGATAGTATCAACACCTGTGGTATTAGATATCTCCTTTAAACTAGTTTCAATTATTTTAATAGATGGGGCGATAAATGTAAACCAAACATTAAACGTGTGGTCACGTTTGTAATTATGGGTTACGCCGGAATAGGCATTTACAGCTGCTGAAAATAATTTAATTTTATCTTCTGGTACTTTGGCAGCACAAAGAGTTGAATGATACCCGAGTTTATCAGGACTAAAGTTGCCCCCAATTCGTCTTATCAGCATATCTTTCTTCATTTCGTTAATCCTTTCGATTAACTCATCTTCAGAAAGATTAAGCTTTTGAGCGAGAACTTTATAGGGTCTGGAATCGATAGGAAAATCGACTTGAATCGTATTTAGAATTTTTTTGTTTTGATTATCAATTAGCGGCATATCTTAACTCCTGGAACGAAAAAATAAAGGCTCTGCATAAAAATTTAATGCAGAGCCTTTAAAAGCTAATCAAATATATAAAATACTGATTTTACTATACACATCCGGTTGGTTTTGGAAGACCAGCCATTTTACAAGCGCCTTTTCCTGGGCCTGAAGGGAATAATTCATAGATGTGTTTAAGTTTAAATTTGGTCAGTTTAGAAAGAACACGAACCATTGGAGCAATACCATTCTTTTCGTAGTAGTCCTGGAGAACCTTTACTAGCGTCCAGTGTTCATCTGTAAGCTCTTCGATACCTTCCTGACCTTTAACATAATCAACCCACACTTCAGAATAAGTATTGTAATCAAGAAGAAATCCATCTTCATCTATTTCAAAAGATTCTCCGTTAAATTCTACTGTTGCCATTTAAAATTACCTCCATTAAAAGTTATTTCTCTATCATTTTAAGACATACTGTCTTAGCTTCAATAATTAAAAACTAAACATATATTAAGCACGAAATCTTGTCAATATAAAATGCAATCGACTTAATATTCTTTTGGGGTTTGGTTCAACTCTTCAAGAGTAAAAACCGGGCCGTCTTTGCAAACCAGTTCTTTACCAATATTACATCTTCCGCACATACCAATTCCGCATTTCATTCTATTTTCAAGAGACATAATTATTTGATGTTGTTTATAACCAAGCACGGTTAAAGACGGTTGTGTAAATTTAATCATGATTGGCGGTCCACAAATAATGGCATATGTATCTTCATCAGCTTTAGGTGCCTGTTGTTCGACGATTTGTGGTACAAACCCAGAATGATATTTCCAATTGGGATCATCGGTAGAATCAACCGTAATATGCATGTTTATGTCATCTCTTTTTTCCCATTCAAAGAGTTCTTCTCTATATAACAGCATACCGGGTGATCTGGCTCCGTAAACAACATCAATATTTTTAAATTTGCTCCTATTGGCAGGGTCAAGCATATAAATAATAGACGATCTTAATGTTGTAAATGCAAACCCACCACCAATAATTACAATGTTTTTATTTTCCAATTTGTCCCAAGGATACCAGTTACCCAAAGGTCCTCTGATTCCCATTATGTCTCCTTCTTTCATATTATGGAGATGAGAGGTGACAACACCGGCCTTAAAAACAGTGAATTTTACAAAACCTTTTTCAACCGGAGAAGAGGCAATCCCAATGGGGATTTCACCTACGCCGGGAATAGACAATTCAGCAAATTGTCCGGCCTCATATGAAAATTTTTTTTCATCTTCTTTGTTTAAAATAACAAATTTGAATGTCTTCAAAGACTTATCTTCAGTTGCAATTTCTATATTATCAATGCGAACTGGATAAGGCATATAGGGGTTTTCCATGTTTCCTCCTTTGTTCGCTATTCTTGTTTCTCGTATGAATTCATCATATTGCACACTTCACGTATATCAATGTTTACCGGACAGCTTTTAACACACCTTCCACAGCCTACACACATAATCCCCTGATCATATTTATCAAAGAAATATTTAAGCTTATGCATAAATCTTTGTCGGACCCTTTGGGTTTTAGTGTCTCTTGGATTATGTCCTGTTGCATGTTTAGTAAACAATGGTGACATACAGGTGTCCCAATTCCGAATTCTAGTAGAAGCTTTACGTTTTGTCTCATCTTGAATATCAAAACACCAGCAAGTTGGGCAGACAAAAGTGCATGTCCCACAATTAATGCAGGAAAATGCAATGTCATCCCAAAAAGGGGCCTCATGAATCTCAAGAATGGTTTTCTCTTTCAATTTATCCGTAGAAATTTTAGAGACAATATTTTTTTCAGCCTCTTTCCTTAAGATATCAAAAAGAGCCTGACTTTCTTTATCATCGGCAATTAAATCAAAACCGCAGGCTTTAATAAAGGCTTCTCCTTTATCTGTAAGAACCTTTGCTAAATATTTGTCATCAAGATCGGCTAACAGAACATCCAAACCCTCTTCGTTAAACGGCCCAGAACCTGTAGAAGATGAAAAATCAAAGGGTCCTGGTTTGTTCAGCCCTAAGCCGACAAAAGTTGTTGCCTCATAAGCATCACACCAATAGGGATCTTTATAATCATCCGTATCAAAATTAAGTTTGACCAACTCAATGGCTTTTGCATCATAAGGTCTGATTCCCAGAACAGCTCTTGGTGAATAGTCAGTGACTGCTCTTTTCATGATATGATGATCTTCTTGCGCCTCATCAAGGGTTGTTGTAAGAATATTTTCAGTTTGTGGAAATAACACTGATTTTACAGACATAACAGAATCGTGATAGTCCATATCCGGCAGCATATCCTTTCCAAGGCTTTTAATAAAAAAGCCGTTTTTATCTTTGACAGGACCAAAAAGCTGATAGGTTTTCCTTGATTTTTCAATGCCTTTGGCCCAGTCTTTTTTATCAATCGTTATAAATTTCATTGGTTGCCTTTATTTTTTTACTTGATAAAATCGTTGGGGTCATTTGGACTGTATGCATCCAAGGGCGGACGTTTAGTTAAATCCAGTCCTGCTTCCCATTCAAACAATTCAAAGGAGTCTTTATTTAGTTTCCGTGTAAAATCTCTAACATTTATATCCATTGGGCAGGCTTCGACACACGCACCACAATCCGTACAACGGCCAGCACAATGAAAAGCTCTTAAAAAATGAAAGGTATTTACATCCGTTTTATCCTGGCCTTTTCCTACCCACTGAGGTCCTGATTCGTCTACAAAACACGTAGGACAATAACATATGGGGCAAGCATTTCTACACGCATAACACCGAATGCAATTCTTTGTTAATTTATCAAAATGCTGCCATTTTGTATCCGCGTCCATATTTTCAATTTGTTCAACATCAGGGTAGGGGGTGTCAAGCGTTTGTTCATCAACAAGATCACCAACCAAATCATCATAAATAACAGGATTTTTATGCATACAAAGTTTGCAGTTCTCTCGTAAATAATCCTGTTTGTTTAACCGTTCCTCTTTTGAAGAAGATTTGAGTAAAAGGGTATCATTGTCTTCTGAAAATTCAATTATATCATCATCAAACAATGAGGCTACTTTAGTTTTATCTATCATTCCTTTGCAGGGAACACCAATGATATGAAGCTGTTCTCTTGGAATTTGATTCTCTACTATATGAGTGATAATATTTCTTGAGTCACATCCTTTGGCAATAACAGCAATCTTACCTTTATGATTTCGGATATAATTGGCAAGATTAAGTCCACATGTTGAATTAAAAATAAGTTTTTCAACATCTTGTTCTAATGAAATAGCAATAGGACTTGTTGCCATGGGAAGGGTTCCTTTTGTGAAACCAATAACTTTTACCACTTCTTTTTTTTTCAGAAGTTTCAAAGAAAGTTCCCGGATTTTATTAATGTAGGTATCCATTATTAATTATAGTCCTTTACTAATTTTTTGTTTGGCCCAAGTGCCCGTACTTTTTCTGAAATCTCCTTAACTACATCCACAAACTTAGTCGCCTCTGCAGATGATATCCAGGAAAAATGTACCCGGTCTCTTTCGATTCCCATATGTTCTAAAAGATTTCCCATGAGTAAAAATTTTCTTCGTGCATAATAATTACCATCCAGGTAATGACATTCACCCGGATGTCAGCCGGATACCCAGACTGCATCAGCACCTTCTCTAAATGCAGAAAGTATAAATTTTGGACTCATCCTTCCTGAACAAGGGATTCTGATAACCCTGATATCAGCCGGATATTCCATCCTGCTGACACCTGCAAGATCTGCTGCACCATAACTGCACCAGTTGCATAGGAAGCTTACAATTTTAATATTATTTTCAGCCATTATTAATTTTCTCCTTTAAACCACTTCACCCAATGCAAAAATTTGTGAAAAAATTTGATTTGTATCGAATCCACGTAGATGCAAAGCACCTGACCTGCAGGATGCAACACAAAGTCCACACCCTTTACATAGAACTGGATTTACTTCTGCTTTACCTTCAAACCGACCCTCAGTTGCAAACATAGGGGCCGAGTATGGACAAATTGACACACACACACCACATTCACTACATTTTAATGGATCAACATTAGCAATGATACCGCTGGTAAACAAGCTGTCTTTTTTTGCAAGAAGGGTAAGCGCCCTTGATGCAGATGCTCTACCTTGCGTAATCGCTTCATTAACCGGTTTTGGATAATGACCGGAACCCGCAAGAAAAACACCGCTTGTAGCAAATTCAGCAGGACCTAATTTCGCATGCTTTTCAATAAAAAAGCCTTCATCGTTTAATGGTACCTTAAAGAAATTTGCTAATTTTTCATCTTTTCTTGGCACAATTGCTGTGGCTAAGGTTAGCATATCTGTTTTAATTTCAACCGGCATATTTAATACATGATCGGTTACTTTTATAAAAAGATTTTTCCCTTTAATAGTTACTTCGGGTTTTTTATCAACTTCATATCGAATAAAAATAACCCCAAGATTTCTGGCTTCTTTATAAAGAAGTTCGCTTTCACCATACGTGCGAATGTCCCGATAAATAATAAAAACATTCATTTTTGGGTTTCGTTTTTTGAGCTCTATTGCATTATCAATTGAATGTGTACAGCAAACTCTAGAACAATAAGGACGATCAGGCTGTCTTGATCCGACACATTGGATGAATACTGCAGAATTTATTGTATCCAGTTTTGTATCGTTAACTTTGAACATTTTATCCAAATCAAGAGAAGTGATAATCCGTTCATCGTTACCATACTCATACTCATCCGGCACAAACGCTTTTGCACCTGTAGCCAATACTGCTATCCCATATTCAAGTTCAAATTCTTTATCATCTGATTTCAAGGTTGATTTAAAATTACCCACAAAACCATCAGCACTTTCAAGTGTTGTATTGCAATGAACCGTAATATTGTCATTGTTTTCAACTTCTTTTATCAGTTCATTAAGTTGGGTTTGTACATCTTCACCCTGGGCAGTTTTATAAAGTTTATGTGCTTCACCACCTAATTGGTTATTTTTTTCAATAATATGAGTGCTATATCCTTGGGTTGCAAGACTTTTTGCTGACGTCATGCCCGCCAAGCCACCACCAACAACCACGACTGAATCATTCACATTAATTTTTTCTTCTTTTAATGGTTCAGCTAATGCAGCCTTGGCTACAGCCATTCGAACTAGATCTTTGGCCTTTTGTGTTGCGATGTCAGGATTATTTTTATGAACCCATGAATTATGATTCCGTATATTGGTCATTTCAAACAAGTATTTATTTAATCCTGAATTAGCCAACGTCTCCTGAAATAGAGGCTCATGTGTTTTGGGTGTACAGGCTGCAATGACGATTCGATTTAAATTCTTTTCTTTGATGAAATCGACCATTTTACTCTGCGCATCCTGGCTACAGGCGTACATAGATTCATCTGCAAACTCAACATAAGGCAACGTTTTTGCGTATTCTGTAACCGCTTCACAATCTACCACACCTTTTATATTAGAGCCGCAATCACAAATAAAAGCACCGATCCTAGGTCGTTCTCCTACAACATTGATCTCTTCTATTTTCTCAACTGACTTTGTAAGTGTGTCTCTGGCTGAGCTCAGAGCATCCCCAGCAGCAGAAGCGGCAGCACTGGCATCCAGAACAGAGTCAGGAATGTCTTTTGGATTATTAAATACCCCTGATATATAGATACCATCTCTGGAACTTGTTACCGGTTCAAAAGAGTTTGTTTTACAAAACCCATTAGAAGTTAAATCAATACCCAGTTTTTCAGATAATGCTTTGGTTTCTTCTGAAATTTCAAGCCCGACAGAAAGAACTATCATGTCATATGTGTCATCGACAATTTGACCGAAGTCATCTACATACCGTATATTTAAGTCATGTGTTTCAGGATTTTCTGTGACAGAATGTACCTTTGTACGGATAAAATTAATACCATGTTTATCTTTAGCATTCTCGTAGTATTTTTCAAACTCTTTACCGGGTGTTCTCATGTCCATGTAAAAAATGGAACAATCAAGGTCGCCGCCTGCATGCTCTTTTGCAATTATTGCTTCTTTAACTGCATACATGCAGCAAACAGAAGAACAATAGGGATTGTCACATTTATTGATATCCCTTGATCCAACACACTGGAACCAAGCAATTTTCTTTGGATCTTTTCTTTTTTGGGCAAGCAGCTTATCTTTTTTCTTTTTAGGGTTAAGCGGCAGCTTTGGAAATGTTGTCACATGCCCCATGGTAGGACCTGTTGCGGATAAGATCCGTTCAAATTCCATTGAGGTGATAACATTAGGAAAATTTGCATATTGATAATTATCAAATTTGCTGGGATCAAAAGGGGTGAACCCGGGTGAATAAATTATGGATCCCGCATTGATCGTAATGTGTTCTTCTGTTTGCGTATAATCAATTGCATTAGCGGGACAAACCTCTTCACAGGTCCCGCATTTATCTTTTGTTAGCTTTAGACAGATATCCGGGTTAATAGCATATTTTAACGGCACTGCTTGAGGATATTCAACATAGATAGCAGTTCTTTGCTTTAAGTCTGCATTATATTGATCATCAAATTTACCTGGGCATTTTTCAGCACAGGCACCACAACCTACACATAGATCTTCATTAACATACCTGGGCTTTTTTAAAATCTCTACCGTAAAGTTACCTTTTGCCCCTGTAACATCTTTAACTTCAGAAAGGGTTAAAAGTTCAATGTTTAAATGCCGGCCGACCTCGACCAGTGTGGGTGAGATAATTCACATTGCACAGTCATTTGTAGGGAAGGTTTTATCAAGCTGGGCCATAACCCCGCCTATTGAGGGACCTTTTTCCACCAGATATACATAGTACCCGGAATTTGCTAGATCAAGAGCTGAAAGCATGCCGGAAATCCCGCCACCAATTACAACTACTGATCCGATTAATTGTTTGTTCATATTTACTCTCTCCAATTTCATATATAAATCATATCATTTGACTATGAATTTTTGTATTCAAGATGTAAATCAAGTATATTTTCATAACCAAAGTATTATGTTATAAAGGAATCACGTTAATGTTGTCAACTATTTTTGAACGCGTGTAAACATTGTCTATGAAGAAAATTATTGTAATTTGCGGACCGACAGGTATCGGGAAAACATCATTTGCGATTTCAATTGCCAGGCATTTTGCTGGAGAAATCATTGGTGCGGATTCAATGCAAATTTACAAACATATGAATATTGGCACTGCTAAACCATCAGTTGCAGAATTAAACCTAGCACAGCACCATTTAGTAGATTTTCTTGACCCAAAATATGATTTTGATGCAGGTTGCTTTGTAAAGGCAGCAGATAAAGCTATTGAGGATATCATAGACCGTGGAAAAACCCCTATTATTGCAGGTGGGACAGGTCTTTATATAAAAGCTCTTTTAAATGGGTTATTCCGATCTGAACCCATTTGTAAAAAAACGATCGCTAAATTGACCAAAGAGCTTGATGAAAAAGGTAAGCTAAATCTTTACAAAAAGCTTGAAGATTGCGATCCAAAGGCTGCCAAAAAAATACACCCGAATGATTCTTTCAGAGTGATCAGGTCATTGGAACTTTATCAGACAAGTGGCCAAAGGATTTCTGATCGACAAAAAACTCATAATTTCAATAAACTAAGGTACAATAGCATAAAGATAGGACTCTACCTGAATAGAGAAATTGTCTATGACCGTATTAACAGAAGAGTCGATATAATGCTTGATCAAGGTTTACTTAAAGAAGTGACAACTTTAATTGAAAACGGGTATTCGCTGGACTTGAAACCGATGCAGTCTATTGGATACAAACACATGGGAATGTTCATCAATAATGAAGTTGATTGGCAAGAAGCTGTTCGCCTTTTAAAAAGAGATACAAGAAGGTATGCTAAACGACAGTTTACCTGGTTTAATAAGGATAAAGAAATTAATTGGTTCATGCCTTCTCAATTTGACAAAGCTCAAAAATTAATAAAAGATTTTTTGACATAAGTTTAGATTTTACATATAGTCCGTTTCGAAATATTAACCAAATTATATACTTAAAAATAATATAGACAGATGAAATTAAACAATCAAATTTTTGCAGCGTTTAGAGCTTTTATTTTTTGTTTCCTGATTTTTTGTTTGGCTGCGTGTGCGGGTAAACCTGTTAAAACATCAGCGGAAAAAGATTTTAAAGATGTTATAGAATCCATTCAAAAAGCAAAAGAAGAACAACCCAAAATATCACTTTATGATATCCTTTTGGCTGAAGCAGAAAAATTTTCTTCACAAGAAAATTACCAAGATTCATTATTTGTATATAATCAGGCGATCTCTCAAGCTAAAGAAGATCAATACCCGGACTTGATATTGCGTATTGAATCAGTTTTGAGCAAAACACCCACAAAGACGATACAAGAATTTATTGAAATTAGAAATGTTGAAATTCCTAAACCTTTACTATTATATTGGTTAGGTTTAAATTTAGCCCTTGAAAATAACACAATAGAATCAAAAGAAATACTTGAAACATTTTTATCGCAGTATCCAGACCATCCATATTCTTCTGATGTGGTAGAATTGATCACTGCAATCAAAAAATCTTTTTTCAATCGGGATACCATCGGATGCCTCTTACCATTAACTGGGAAATATGCCATTTTTGGCCAGAGAGCATTATCGGGTATTCAACTGGCCATTCAAAAGCTCTCAAAAAAATATTCTAAGGAATTCAAGATTATTATAAAAGATACGCAAGCCGATCCCCAAAAAGCGATGGAAGGTGTCCGACAATTGCATTTGGAAAATGTTATTGGGATTATCGGCCCTTTATTAACTGTTAAGCAGGCGGGTATTGAAGCACAAAAACTTCAAATTCCTATGATTGCCCTCACACAGAAAAACGATTTTCCTTTACAAGATGAGTATCTGTTTTCAAATTTCATTACACCTGAGATGCAAGTCAGGACACTTGGGACCTATTTGTTTTCTGAACTTGGAATTAAAAAAGTCGCCATACTCTATCCAAATGAAAAATATGGTAAAAAATTTATGGAGCTGTTCTGGGATATTGTTGATGAATTTGATGGTGAAATTGTAGGAGTTGAGCCATATGACGGAAAAAAGACTGATTTTTCTGAACCAATACAAAAATTGACTGGACAGTTTTTTCCTATTCCGGATATTTTAAAACCTGAACCAATTGAACCTGAAATCAATGATTTGTTGATAGGTGATGCAAACTTTGATCTTGTGGAAGCCAACATAGATGATTCCGCTGTAGAGGAAATAAAGGAAGAAGAAGAGGAAAAAATCCAAATCGATTTTGAAGCCTTATTTATCCCTGATTCTCCATCAACGATAAATATGATACTTCCACAACTTGCATTTAATGATGCCAAAGGCATGTATCTGGTTGGAACAAATCTATGGCACCATAAAAGCCTTTTAAAAGATGCAAAAGGATATAATAAAAATGTTATTATTACAGATGGTTTCTTCCATAATAGTCAGAAATTTCCTACTGCACAATTTACAAAAGATTATGAATCATTATTTGGTAATATACCAAAATTTTTAGAAGCTATCTCCTATGACACAGCTTCTATTCTTTTTTTAACTGCTATGGATGAAACCATTGATTCAAGAAAAATGTTGAAAGATGCACTGCAAAGTCAGCGTATTTTTGAAGGTGTGACCGGAAATACTATTTTTGATACTAACGGTTCGGCTCACAGAGAACTGTTTCTTATGACTATTAAAAAAGGTAAATTTATAGAAATTAGTCGTTAAAAAAAGTATCCTGACCCGTTGCTTCTAAAACAGATTGCCAAAGTCTTCCATGAGGATCTAAATTTTTTCTTTTACCTGCAGATGCATCCATGGGGACATGAACATAATGATTATTCCAAAAACTAATTAAAAGCTTTGTTTTTCCTGCCATTCCTGCATGGACCGCTTCTCGGCCAAGAAAACCGCAAAAGACACTGTCATTCGCATTGGCAGGAAGACTTCTGATAATATAGCTGGGGTCTATATATTTTAATGAAACAGAAATATCTTTTGCTTTAAACCATTGTGAAATTTTTTCTTTAAGATAAGTGCCGATATCCTGGAGGATAATATTTCCTGATGGATCGAATTCATTTTCCTGATCTTCAAATAAATTTTGACCCGCACCCTCAGCGACAATAATCACTGCATGTTTCCTATTAACAATTCTATTTTCAAGGGCTTGTAAAAATCCTGTTTTGCCATACAAAAAAATATCAACCTCGGGGATAAGAACAAAGTTAGCATCCTGCTGAGCAAGAGCCGCAGTGGCTGCAAGGAAACCAGAATGCCGTCCCATAAGTTTTATTAATCCTATTCCGTTTGGATATGCGACCGCTTCATTATGAGCACCTTTGATAGCAAGCGTTGCAACATCAACTGCTGTATCAAATCCAAAAGATCGTGAAACCAGATAAATATCATTATCAATTGTTTTTGGAATTCCAATAATTGATATTTTGAGATTTCTTTTATCAATTTCTTCAGCAATCTTTTTGGATGCCATCAATGTTCCATCACCACCCACCATGAACAAGATACCAATATTCATCCGTTCGAGGCAATCAATGACCATACCGATATCCTGGGTTCCTCTTGAGGAACCTAAAATAGATCCGCCAGTGTTCTGAATTCCAGAGACTGAATCTGGGTTTAATTCCATAAGGTCATGTTCAAAATCAGGAATAAATCCTTGAAGCCCATGCTTGATCCCATAAATAGTTTTTACATTATAGATGTGATATAACTCGAGGACAATTGATCGAATAATATCATTTAATCCGGGACACAATCCGCCACAGGTTGCAATTGCGCATTTGAGCTTACTGGGATCAAAATAAATTTTTTCTCGTGGGCCTGCCTGATCAAAGCTGATCAAATTTTTCTTTTTCTTTAGACATGTTTGAAGTCGATCTGTCTGGACATCGACAATGATTCTTGCTTTATCTGAAACAAATCTTTTTTGAGGCTCTCCTGGTTTTGTATTACGCTTTAGAGGGGAGAGAATTTTTGCTTCACCAAGAGTCGGGATATCTGTATTAAAATTAAAATTTTTCATTAAGTCCCTCCATTAAATTGAAAAGATCCTTTCCCTAAAATATCATGCAAATGTAGAAGGCCATTAAGTCTTTTATCTCCATCGACTATTGGGAGCACTGTTATCTGGTATTTTTCCATAATATTTAATGCTTCATATAAAAAAGATTCTGCATTTAATGTATATGGATTTTCGCTCATTACAGAGTCAACGGATTGGGTATTTAATTCAGATCGATTATTGGCAATGCAATGTCTGATATCTCCATCAGTAATAATGCCTTTAAGTTTTTTTTTATCATCCAGAACAATGACGGCTCCCAATCTATATTTATCCATTTCTTCAATAGCAAGTGTCATAGATGAACCGGTTAACACCCAAGGTGCTGTGGAGGCTTCAAACATGATTTCACCGACCCTGCAAGACAGACGCTGTCCCAGCATGCCGCCTGGATGGGATTTCATAAAATCGCTTTTTTTAAATTTTTTCATGGTAATCAGTACAACAGCTAAGGCATCCCCCATGGCAAGCTGAGCCGTTGTACTTGAAGTGGGTGCCATATTAAAAGGGCAGGCTTCTTTTTGGACACCTGTATCAATTATGATGTCACAATATTTTGCCAAACTGGAATTGGTTTTTCCTGTAAAGCCTGCAAGTTTGCATCCAATATTTTTTATTACCGGCAGCAATTGAATGAGTTCATTGGTCTCACCACTGTTAGAAATGGCAATAAACACATCATCTTTACTCACCATACCCAAATCACCATGAAGGGCTTCAACCGGATGTAAAAACATTGAGTTTGTACCTGTGCTAATGAGTGTTGCGACAATTTTTTTACCGATAAGACCTGATTTTCCGATTCCTGAAATAATAACCCTTCCGGTAGAACCACATATTGTATTAACAAGTTCTTCAAAAGAGGTGTTAATCTTTTTGGTTAATTCTAAAATACTGCCAGCTTCTAATTTTAATACTTCTTTTGCTTTTTCAATTATCATGATTAAATATTGTCTTATTTTAATTTTTGAAATAATGAGTTCGTCTCTTTTTATACAATAGTCTAACCATTTTTCCTATAAAAATATTTTTAAGTAATAAGTACTCTATTATTGACAGTTTCTGGGGGCTATGATATCTCATTAAGGTTTATGGTTTTTGAGAGACATATTTTTAAAATTAAAATGATAATGAAATTATT
Organism: Desulfobacteraceae bacterium; assembly: GCA_024227235.1. GTDB lineage: Bacteria > Desulfobacterota > Desulfobacteria > Desulfobacterales > Desulfobacteraceae > Desulfobacula. The sequence continues at coordinate 24,657 of JAAEKY010000808.1, forward strand.
AATTTTTTATAAATTCTAACAATAGGATTGGTATTATGATTTGTACTACGATTAGAGAGGGTGACGATTGCTTATTTATGAAATCAAAAGGCTGTAGCTATAATGGCGGAGCCTGTCTCCCTATTATTGACGAATGTAACGGATGTGGAAGAACTTCAGAGTTTGAAACAGGGAAATATTGCATAGCTACTCCTGATCCATCCCAAAAATGGAAAAATGGGAATTGTAATATTGCCACCCATGTTAAAACAATTGAAGCAACTAAAAAACAGAAGATTAATCCGATTAAAGCATCGAAAAGAAGATAATCTTTATATATCAGTTTTATTCAAACTCTGTGGTTTTAGTCTTAATAAAGCTGCAGAGTTTTTTTTTGAGAAGAGCTCAATTATTGATCTGTTCTTTAAATCCCACAGATGGGTGCCAACATTGAGATAAGTGTATTTTATTAACCAATCATTTTAAAAGAGAGAATTATGAATCCTATTACACAAGAACTAAACACAATTATTCAAGGATCTAATCCCCACATTTTTGAAATGCTTTCTGATATGGGTAAAGCGTTGTTTTTTCCAAAGGGAATCTTAAGTCAGAGTGCTGAAGCAAAGCAAAAAGCAGGTAAAATCAATGCGACCATAGGTATTGCAAAAGAGAATAATACTGTATTAAGCCTTTCTTCAATTACTAAATATATTAAGAATATTGAACCAGACAATTATTTGCCTTATGCGCCATCCTTTGGTATTCCAGAACTTCGAAAAAAGTGGAAGAGCGACATTTATAAAAAAAATCCGTCATTAAACGGAAAAAAATTAGCCTTCCTGTTGTTACTTCGGGTATTACCCATGGCGTAAGTATCCTTTCTGATATGTGGATTGATAAAGACGATGTCATTGTTCTGCCCGACATGATGTGGGGTAATTATAATATGACATTTTGCATCAGAAATAGTGGAAAAATAGTTCATTATAAAGCCTATGATGATCAGCTGACTCGATTTAATGTTGATTCCTTTGAAGAAGTTGTTCGCGAACAGGCAAAAATAAATGATAAGATAATAACTGTTTTAAATTTTCCCCACAACCCAAGTGGATATTCTTTAAGTGTTGAAGAAGCAAATAGAGTCGCAGCTATTCTTATTGATGTTGCCAAAGGTGGCACAAATGTAGTTGCCGCATGTGATGATGCTTATTTCGGGCTTTTCTTTGAAGAAGAGACCAGCAAAGAATCTATATTTACTAAACTTGCTGGTGCTGACAAAAGACTTTTGGCAGTAAAACTTGATGGAGCCACAAAAGAAGACTATGTCTGGGGATTTAGAACTGGATTTGTCACCTATGGTATTTTGGGTGATAATGATTTAGTTTTAGAAGCTTTGGAAAAGAAAACCGCCGGGTGTATTCGAGGAAATATTTCTAATTGTTCTCATTTAAGTCAGACGATTCTTTTAAAATCAATGGCAGATGAAAATTATGACACCTATAAACAAGAAAAATTTGAGTTGCTTAAACGTCGTGCACTAAAAATGAAGTCGGTTTTAAAAGATCCGAAATTTAATGATTCGTTTGATGTCTATCCGTTTAACTCAGGATATTTCATGTGTATCCGACTTAAGGATGTTGATGCAGAACAGCTTAGAATTCATTTACTTGAAAAATATGGTACAGGATTGATTTCTATTGGTAAAAAAAATATTCGGGTCGCATTCTCTTGTCTTGAAGAAAGTGATGTAGAAACTTTATTTGATATCATTGTGAATGGAATTAGTGACCTTAGAAAAGGTTAATTGCGCATGGGTTTCAGAGAACGAGTCGGTTCGCAGAATATAAAAGGTGCTGGGAAGTGGTTGTTTTACTTTGTGCTAATCGGACTTATTGCCGGATGTGGTGCTATCCTTTTCCATTATTTATGTGGATTAGGTATGCACTATTTCCTCGATTTACTAGCAGGATATCGCCCAGATTCTCCTGCAGGAGAACATTTACTACTACCCAATACCAAAACCCCTTTTAATCGGTGGATACTTTTAATTTTACCTGCAATAGGTGGTATGATAAGCGGCTGGTTGGTTTACACCTTTGCCCCAGAAGCAGAAGGCCATGGAACAGATGCTGCTATTGATGCATATCACCACAAAGGTGGCCTTATCAGAGGTAGAATCCCCATTATCAAAACGATTGCTTCAACAATTACATTAACAACAGGTGGCTCAGGGGGTAGGGAAGGTCCCATTGCGCAAATTGGTGCAGGATTTGGATCTTTTTTAGCCAGTAAATTTAAATTGTCGGAAAGGGAAAGAAGAATCATGATGGCAGCCGGTATAGGTGCGGGTGTCGGATCTATCTTTCGAGCCCCATTGGCTGGCGCTTTATTTGCTGCTGAAGTATTGTATCGAGACCCTGACTTTGAGTCTGAAGTCATTATACCCGCAGGGATTTCATCTGTTGTTGCGTATTGTATTTTCTGCCTTGTTTTTGGATGGGGATCTTTATTTGATTCACCGGATTTTATTTTTCGAAATCCATTGGAATTGGGCCCTTATATTATCCTTGCAGGCATTCTTGTCCTCACAGCAATTTTGTATATTAAAGTATTTTATGGCGTAATTGATCTTTTTAAGAAATTTAAAATTCCCAACCATTTTAAACCGGCAATAGGAGGACTAATAACGGGTATTATTGGTTTTTTCCTCCCTTTTACACTGGCATTTGGCTATGGCATGGCTCAACAAGCAATTTACAGTCAAGTTGCGATTTCCACTCTGATTGCACTTGCTATCGGTAAGATTTTTACTACCTCATTTTCCATTGGTTCTGGTGGAAGTGGTGGCGTCTTCGGCCCATCAGTTGTTATTGGCGGTGCTATGGGAGGGGCTGTTGGGAAAATATTTAATGAATTAATTCCCTCTATTGTTACACAACCTGGATCTTTTGTTATTGTGGGTATGGCAGGTTTTTTTGCTGCAGCATCCAACACCCCGATTTCAACTATTATTTTTATTAGTGAAATGACCAATTCATATCATTTGCTGCTGCCAAGTCTTTTGGTCTGTTCTATTTGTTACCTATTATGCCAAAAATGGACGATTTTTGAAAATCAGGTGAAATCCCGTATCGATTCCCCTGCCCATGCAGGTGAATTTATGATGGATATCCTTCAAACTTTAAAAGTTAAAAATTTACGACATTTGGTAAAAGAGGTCAGATGTGTCAATGAGGACATGCCATTTGTAGAATTTAAAAAAATATTTTCAAGTACAAAACAACATTATTTCCCCGTAATTAACAGTATCGGTGACTTTTCTGGAATTTTTTCATCTAATGACGTAAGAGAAGTTATTTTTACGCCTCATATCGAACAATTGGTGGTGATGAAAGATATTATGATATCAGACTTGATATATACGACACCTGATGAGGATCTGAATACCACTCTTTTAAAGCTAACTCAAAAAAATATCGATGCATTACCTGTAGTTGATGAGGAAGACTTTGGCCAACTGATTGGTTTGATTTACAGACGGGACATTATCTCTTTTTACAATGATCACATTAAAAAAATCAAAGATCACGAATAATTTACATTATTTAAAAATAATCCATGGGCGGGTGCAGTTGGGGCAGCTTTCGCCCTATCCTTTGCTTGAAGTATTTTTTTAAAATCATCAACGTTAATTTTATTTAATCCCACAAGAACAATCGTTCCAATAAGATTTCTTACCATATTTTTTAAAAAACCGCTAGCCGTAATTTTAAATACAATCCTATTGTTATCAATAAGATCAATAGTTGAAAAAAAAACTTCCCGAATCGATGATGAACGCGGGCTTCCCGTATTTTCAAATGACTTGAAATCAAAGACACCTGTAATCATACTGCAGCATTGATTCATAGTATTAATATCAAGAGGGTGTCGGATATGCCATTGGTATTGCCGTCCAATCGCACAAGGATCTTGCGTATTGAGAATATAATAATGATATTTTTTGGAAACCGCATTGTACTGAGCATGGAAATTATCATCCACTATACAGCATTCTTTAATCACAATGGAATGCCTGATAAGACTATTCATTCCTTTTTTAAGATCATGGCAGTCTATTCTTGTATCTGCATGGAAATTGGCAACCTGGCCAAAGGCATGAACTCCAGCATCCGTCCTTCCTGAACCAAAAATCTTGATTTTCTGATTCAGAATTTGAGTTAATGCTTTTTCAATTTTGCCTTGAATGGTTTCTGTTTGGGGTTGCTTTTGCCAGCCAAAAAAATTTGTACCATCATATTCAATAATAATTCTAAAATTCTTATTCATTATTGTCGTTATAATTGGTCAATTCTTTACTGGCTTTCAAAATGTCGAAAGATAATTGATTGGCGGTTTTGGTTCCAAGGATTTTAGTATATTTCATGTATAGTTTTTTATAGGCAATCGCGATAGGACTCTTTAATTCAAGTCCTTTTTGAGTGGCTGATATTAATGCAGATTTCCCTTTGGTTCTTCGTTTGACAAGTTTTCTTTTTTCTAGCGAATCAATGAATCGGGTTATTGTAGATGGGGTTAGATGAAGATTTAGGCCTAAATTTTTAGGGCTGATTCCGGGCATATCAAAAACCAATAACAGCAAAGATGCGTGGGCAGGGGAAATTTTTAAATGTTTAAATTCTTTTTCAGCAAGCTTGAGTAAATACCTTGATAGAGCATTGGTATTAAAAAACAAACAGTTTTCGAGAAAATTATCATTGCTTTCCATATCCACCTCATTGATTATATACTTGCATATGCAATTATTATGTTTTAGGCCATATGTCAACCTTAGGAACATACATTAAATTAATGAATGTTAAGGATATGCAAGAAAATGACAGGTCTGGCTATTTATTATCGAGCATCTTAGAGGCATTATACCCACCAAATTGCTAAATATTACGAACACAGCATTTTTGTTCAATTAATTATGCATTCAATCCTAAAAGAAAAAAACCTTGCTTTTCGTAATTTAAAAAATATAAAACTATGCTTAAATGTAAGTTTGGGTTGTTCAAAAACAATACCTCTCTTGTCTACAGCTAAAGCGTTTTACGAGGTGGCGAATGAATCACTTATTGAAGAATCTTCTCAAAGGGGTATTGGATCTATTATGACAAGAATTCTTACCGAAAATCCTCAAGCAAAATATATCAAGTATGACACTTTAACCATAATAGGAAAATGATTATGAAGGTTGCAGTCTTTTCAGATGTACATAGTTGCTATTCCAAAATGAAAGCTACTTTTGTGGATATGAAAAAACACAAAATTGATCAATTTATCTGTCTAGGTGACATCATTGGCTATGGTGATAAACCTGAAGAGACCATTAAATTATTAATTGAAAAAAAAGTGACTTCTATTAGGGGAAATCATGAACTGGCCATGTTTGATATGAAATATCGTAAAACTTTTCCCAAGATAAAGAAACAACCTTTGTTGGACAATATTGCTGTGCTTTCCAATGATTCTATTCGATATCTTGAAAATACAAAGCCTTATTTAAAATTAAAAAATTGTCATTTTGTTCATGGCACGCCGCCTGATAGAACTGATACCTATATATATGATGTGAATGATTATTATTTAAAATCTCTTTTCAACAATTCCGAAGAACAGGTGTTTTTCACCGGGCACACCCATAAATTACAGCTCATTACGTATAAAGATAAAATTGTAATGCGTCAAAGGATTACTCAAAATTGCACCATCTATTTAGAAGAAGGCCAAAAGTATCTTTTAACTGTTGGTAGTATAGGATTTCCAAGAGATAATTATAAAACATCTAAGTATGTTATATATGATTCACTAAATAAATTTATTATCATAAGAATGGTTCGAAATTAGAAGTCATCTATAGACAAGTACAGCCATGGAAAAAAAACTCAAAGATAGAATTACATGTCTAATTAATGAAACAAGGGTTATGACTCTTGCAATTTCTCAAAATGATATTCCATGGTCATCCCCAGTTTATTTTGTGTTTCACGGCAATTATTTTTATTTTTTTTCTAATAAAAATTCTAAACATATCCAATACGCAAAAAATAAAAAAATAATTTCGTGTTCTATTTTTCAGGATTCTGATGACATGGATCAAATCTTTGGGTTTCAGATGTCTGGAACACTTGAAAAGATTTTGGGTATAAAGTTGTATTTGAAAATTGTCAAAAAATACATTAGTAAGTTCAAATTTTTAAAAAAGATTTTTGGTCCTCAGATTTTGGATAATAAACAATTTTTTTTAGAGAAATTCAAGTCAGAACTTTATTGCTTTTGTCCGGAAAAAATTTGTATATCAGATAATTCTAAAAAAACAGACAAAAGAACTGAGATAGACTTAAGCAAATTTTTATAGTTTAAAATGAAGTTGACTCAAAATATTGAAGGGCTATATTTAAATCATTTACACGGATTAAACAGCAACGTATAATATCCGTTTTTAATTATTAGGAGCATATAGTTTGAAAGGATTCAAATTTTCCGGTATTCATTCCGGTATAAAGAACAGTAATCAAAAAGATTTAGGGCTAATATTTTGTGAAAAACCAGCTATAGCTGCTGCTCTTTTTACCAGAAACAAAGTGATTGCAGCCCCAGTTATTATCGGTAAAGAAAAAGTGAAAAAAGGGGTTTGTCAAGCGGTATTAGTAAACTCTGGGAATGCCAATTGCTTTACAGGAGAACAAGGAATAAAAGACGCTAATGCCTGTTCAAAATTAGTGTCTAAATCTACAAATATTTCAGATGATCTTGTCTTGGTATCTTCAACCGGTGTGATTGGCGCCCCACTTCCAATCGATAAATTTGAAATCGGTATTCCAGGTGTTGTTCAAAATCTTTCTGAAAACAATGTGGATGATTTTGCAAATGCTATTTTGACAACA
>JAAEKY010000809.1 GCA_024227235.1 Desulfobacteraceae bacterium
ATGAAAAATATTTGTTAAAAAAGGCATTTCAACATCAACTGCCAGAAAATATAACAAAACGTGCTAAACAGCCATATCGCGCACCCATTAGCCAGGCATTCTTTAATAATGATAACGAGCAACTTAATAATCTTACTCAAGAAGATCAGCTTGCAAATGCGGGAATTTTTAATCATAAAAAAGTTAAACATTTGTTTAAAAAAGGTTTAGTACAAAAACACGGCAATGTCAGCGAATCTGAGAATATGGCAACTGTAGGAATTCTTTCCACTCAATTGATTCATGAACAATTTATTAAAAATTTTACTGATTTTTCTGTCCAACCTGCAAAACCCGACAAAATCATCAGAAGAAACAGAGACGGCACGATTTCTACATATTTTGCAACAGCCTGATCATTTAAGACAAAAATAGATAGAATAGGAGTACAATAATGATAAAATTTTCTAAAGATCTTTTAAAAATTGACCCTGAGCAGGAAGTCGCACGATGTTCTGAGAGCATACGAAGCATCATGAGAAATAAGCTCAAACGCAGAGGATTGATTGTTGCCCTGTCTGGCGGTATTGACAGCAGTGTTACTGCTGCTCTCGCTGTGAAAGGGCTTGGTCCTTCCAAGGTTTTTGGGCTTGAAATGCCGGAATTACATTCTGCACCAGATACTCTCTCTTTGAGCAGCATGGTGGCCAAGCATCTTGACATTCAGACTATTCACGAAGATATATCCGGTATCCTTGAAGCATTTGGTTGTTACAAAAAGTATGATGC
>JAAEKY010000810.1 GCA_024227235.1 Desulfobacteraceae bacterium
CCGAGCCTGAATATTTGACTCTTTCGATTAAAAAAACTAAAAAATTAGGCCAGAGTATCTTTTAAATTGTCGTTAAACAAACGACTGGCAAAAAATTCACGTTATTTACTTTTTAAGGAGAGAAATAAGATGAATGCATCTAAAAAAACTGCTCTGGTAACAGGAGCAAGCAGTGGTATAGGACGAGAGACGGCTATAAAATTGGCAAAAAAAGGCTTTGACGTCATCGCAGCGGCCAGACGGGAAAAACAACTTAACTCTCTTGCAGATCAGTTTCAAAATATTACACCCAAACAAGTGGATTTTTCACAATCAGAACAAACTGAGATATTTTGTCAATACCTCTCAGAACTGCAAGATCCTGTCACTGTTCTTGTAAATAATGCCGGATACAGTATTAGAGGGGCATTGGAAGATGTTTCAATTGATGCCATTCGTCGCTTATTTGAAGTCGATTTGTTTGCCTTAATACGTGTTACACAAGCTTGCTTGCCCGGGATGCGCAAGTTGAGGAAAGGCACAATCATAAACCTCAGCTCCATAGTTGGAAAATTTACCTTCCCATGCAGTGGAGTCTATGCTGCAGCCAAGTATGCGGTTGAGGGAATTACAGATGGATTGCGTTTGGAGCTCGCTCCTTTTGGAATAAAGGTAGTTGCCATCCGCCCAGGCCCTATTGCTACAGAATTTAATGAGGTCAGTAATAATCTATCAGGTGACCTGATGACCAAAACAGATCCTGATTATAAACCGATTTATCAAACAGCCGGAGCTGCGACTGGAAAATTGTTCGAAGGTCTGTCTATTCCGGGGCCAGATTTGATTGCTGATTTAATATTAGAGGCTATCTCTTCGAATACTCCAGAGGTAGCATATTCTGCAGGCCCGTTAAGTGATGAGTTTCTCAGAAAACGTGAAAATTTAGACGACAAAAATTTCCATGATTTCATACTCAAAAAATTTCATCTTGCAGATTTGCATATCTGAATGTGAGCCCTTTTACAAGCTGAGCACCTCGCCCTCTCGCATTAGTAACTATTAAAACGTTAAAGAACAACATGAAACCTTCCACTAAAACTGCTACGATACTAATTATTGAACATGATAAAGGAGTTTTGAAAATGATGAGGCGTATGCTGGAAAGAAGCGGTTATAAAGTTCTTTCAGCACGCACAGGTAAAGAAGCTATTGAATTCACTTGGGCATACGATAAAGAAATAAATTTAGCACTTCTTGATTTTATATTGCCAGATATAAATGGAGATATCATTTATCCTTTAATCCAAAGACATCATCCTGAGATGGAAGTGATTATTTTAAGTGGTTATGGATTTACAGACCGAATTCAACATACCCTGGATGCAGGAGCAAAGATTTTCATAGAAAAACCAGTAACCATGAAAGATTTGGCCAATAAAATTTATGAAATAATATAAAACATCGCTACAGAAAAAAATATTTTGTTATTTCCTTTCTATATACGATTGTAATTTTACACTTAAACTTTAAAATCTAAGAAAGCATCTCAATAAAGGCCTCAACCCGGGTCCTCAATTGTCCCTCAGAAAAATTTCTTGAGTCTACACAGTCCACTTCAAGGTTCAAAACTGGGACACCAACCTCTTTTAAACCGTTGGCAATCATCCCCCTTGCACCAGTCCCCTGGCGACATCCCCAGTTGCAAGGATTAACAGCACCATCAATATTATATTCTTGTGCAAGCTTTTGAAGATGTTTGATCCGAACGTTTATCGGACCGTTAAGAGGAAATGAAATAGCTCGTCTAGCCATACCAGGATAAGGGTCCTCAGGGTCAATTGGGTCCCAGGTAACTGTATTCAATTCATCTGACACTATAGAAGCCCCATATTCTTTTTCCATCATCTCCACAATAGGGTTTTTAAACTGAATTCTGTTTTGAATCCATAAAATGCGAAGTTTTTCATCAGGCACACCACTAATTTTTTCCTTCACATGACTAGCAAAGGTATCTTTAAAAATCTGACAAATCTCCACTCCTGCTTTTGTACCAAAAACAAGTGGGAGAACAATACCCAAATTCCCCATAAGATGACCATTTGCCGGTGATGGAACTTGTTGGGCAAGACGGTACATCTCATTCATTAATTGTCGCGTTTGATTTGTTAATTTTATCGTATCTCTCAATCGATTCTCATCCAATGGCTCTCCTGTATGATCAGAAATGAATTTCACCATCTGCCTAATCTGATTCGTAAGATAACGAACTCCTTCTTCTGAGGCTTGTTGAGGGATATTAAGCACAAACAAATCCTTTTTAAAGTGTCGGGATAGATTCTCAACAACCGCCAAACCGCCACTGCATGGACAGGTGGTGCCGATTAAAAAATCAGGAGCTGGCATGATGCCATCAAAGGCTGCTCCCATGACAGCTCTGTGATACCCACAAGCGTCACTTGGGAACCCCGCATGTTCTGCAGTCTCGATAAAATTTCCAGCTGTCTCAGTAGAAGCTAACATGCCACCAACAAACTCAACAAAGCAGGAAGTAACTCCCATAGCCGATAATAAATCGAATGGTGTCGCAATTCCACACCAACATTTCTGATTCGTATCAGAATAAAGTCGAGTTCCTATTTTCGCAATCTCAAGAGCAAAAGCTTTCCTGGGACTTTTATTCTCAGGATCTTCTTGGAGTTTTGTTTCAATTCCTGATACCAATTCTTCAAAATATTTTTTCATCATTTTATCACCCCATCATTTCAATAAAAGCTTCAATCCTGGTTTGATGCTGGCCAATGGAACGCAGAGTACAGTCGCCTTCCAAAAGCAGTAAAGGGACACCGGCTTTTCGGAAAGCTTCTCGGACAGCAGGAAGGCGTGCTAAATAAGGATCACAAAACTTAAGAGTGTAACCAATCACTCCTTTGGCCTTACATCTCTTTGCCTTATATAGAAGATCTTGAACCATTTTATCAGGATTTTTCGGATCAAAAGTTCTGGCACAAGGAGGCTGTGAAAGAATATTTCTGGCCAATTGTATAAAAATATCTTTGGCCCAATCCAAATCCATCTCTGTTGAATTGAATAACCGAGACCCAGTGCAAAGATCATCTTCAACGATAAGTGCTCCACAAGATTCAAAAAAAGAAAACGCTTCAGGATCTGGCAAAACATTGCCAAACAAAAACACAGGTACATATTCGCCATCAAGCTTGGTAGATTTTGGTTCTTCAATGATCTGCTTAAGTTCTTCTATTAAGTGTTCTACAGGTTCAGTTGAAGCCCTGTTATAAAACTTCTGAATGGCTGAACGGCCTCCTATATTAGCACCGCTATTCGTAACAGCTTTCAACCTCTTCATTGTTGCTGAAAGCTCATCATAAAGTACAATAGCAGACCGGATTTGTTCCTGACCCAAAGGTTGCCCATTCATATCTGACAATGTGTTTGCAAAAGTTTCAATTTCCTTGGCAAAGAAGAAAACAGAATCATCGTCTACTGTTGCTGGAAGGTCTAAACGAATAACCTGTTCATCAGGTCGAACTATCTGCCAGGCATCAGCCAAACGTCGCATTGAGTCGCAGCTGTTAACAAAAACCATGCCGGCAAGATCTGGAAAATCTTTGGCAAATGCTCGATCAAGAACTCTTTTCACATGAGGACAAAGATTATCATGTAACAAACTGCCGGCAAGATCTGGTGCTTCTCCAACTGGTAGCACACGATAAGGAATATATCCTGCCGCTTTGATAATAGCCAAAGGAGTGTATGCACAAGTAAAACCGATTAATCTGCTTTTGTTATTCATTATTATTGATACTCGCTTTCTCTTAAATATTAGTAACTGATTTTTTTAACAATACTGCACAACTTTGCCACCTTCATATATCCAACAAAAAAGCGCCCATAATATACTAGTTTGATATATCAACTTTAGGCATCGATAATTACGACTGATGCATACTAAACACAAATTAATTAAAAATACATCACCCATATGGGTGATGTAAAAAGCCCAAAAAAAGAATAATATATCTTAAATTGCTATTTTAAAAATTTTAAGTGCTTAAGAGACAATAAAATGATTGAAAAATTTAAAAAAGAAAAAAATACCAAGGCCAACCCAACTCACACCCGAATGAGCAAAGAAAATATATCACCAGTGGAACAATCAGATCAAAGTACATTTTCGAAACATAGTTTTTTCTTGGTGAATGAAATCTAAAATAGATAAGGAAACACAAATATATGGATCTACTGGAGCAAGTGGAAGATTTATTAAAAATTGGCTATTTTGAAAGAAATTGGCAAAGTGGCGAAGGATATTATTCTAACGGATTTTTCAAATTATTGGGATATAATGACATGAACGAAGTTCCTAGCCACAATGACTTTTCAAATTTCGTAGATAAAAAAGATAGACAAAAATTTAAAAAAGTCATTAATGAGAGTCTCGCAAACAAAAGCACAATAAACATTGAATACAAACTTAATCAAAAATGCGGTGATTCAATAATAGTTCAGCAGATCGGAATAACCGATTATGATGAGAATGACAATCCGCTCCTTTCGAAAGGTATTTTGCAAAATATCAGTGAGAGAAAAAAAGCTGAAAAAAAATATAATGAAATACAAAAAAAGTTGATACAGGCTAGCAAAATGGAGGCTATCGGTCGATTAGCTGGAGGTATCGCACACGATTTTAACAACATGACTCAAGTTATTATTGGCTATACAGAAATGGTTATGCAAGACATACAGGAAAATGACCCTATTTACAAAGATCTATCAGAAATTTTAGAGGCCGCAAAGCGCTCTGCAAAAATCACTAGTCAATTATTAGCTTTCAGCCGCCAGCAACCTATTAATCCCAAACCCATTGATCTAAATAATATTTTAGAAAATCATCTGAAAGTGATTCAACGCGTAGTTGGAGAAAATATAAATATTAGCTGGATACCTGAAAAAAACCTGTGGCCAATCAAAATAGATTCAACTCAATTTAATCAGATTATCACAAATCTTTGTATAAACGCTCGAGATGCAATAGTTGATGTTGGTGAAATTATCATAGAAACAAAAAATATGAGCATAGGAAATGAATACTTTATTGATAATAGTTATGCTGCCCCAGGTAAATATGCAATGTTCTCTTTGAGTGATACAGGCGAAGGGATCGAAAAAGAAAATATAAATAAAATCTTTGAACCATTTTATACGACCAAAGATGTTGGGAAAGGTACTGGACTTGGTCTATCAACCGTTTATGGCATCGTAAAGCAAAATTCCGGATTCATTAATGCTTACAGTGAAATAGGCCATGGTACAACTTTTAAAATTTATTTTCCTAAAGCAGACAAACAAACTCTTGAAAAAGAAAATATTGAATCTTCCAATATTCCACTGGGATCAGAAGAAACAATATTATTGGTTGAAGATGATCCTTCGATTTTAAGACTATGTAAGAAACTAATTGAAAGTTTGGGTTATAATGTACTCGCATCGGCAGGTCCAATAGAAGCTTTAAAACTGAACGAAAAATATAATGGAAATTTCGACCTTCTTATTACAGATGTTATAATGCCTAAAATGAACGGCAACGAATTGTGCAAAAAAATTCAAGAAAAAAATCACATAAAAACTCTTTTTATGTCTGGTTATACAGCCAATGTCATTGTCAATAAAGGTGTGCTTAAAGAAGGTATTAATTTCATACAAAAACCATTTTCAAAAAAAGAGTTGGCCTCTAAAATCAGGGAGGTATTGAACAAAAACTAAAAAAACACCTTCAATGATTTTAGCATTTCTAAATCCAGTTCCAGAATTACTGGCTTGCCCAACAAGCCCTCAATCTTGACTGGATGTCGGGTATTAAACATTGAAATCCTGGTAATTGCATTTTTTCTCCTGGATAACAGATTATCTGTTCTTAATTAACCATAACCGGATTTTTGATAACATTTACATCAAATATCAAACCCGGATACTCACTATATGGCTTAATAATATAACTTAAATTATTTTTTTGAGCTTTATAACACTAAGTGTATACAATTCCGTTAAATTTTTAATGTCAGAACCTGGTCATAAATATATCATGAGAATTCCAAATTCCTCCTAAAAGCTGTCTTAAAATAAAAATAATCATACATATTCTAAATTATTCTGCACCACCCATATGGGTGGTGTTTGTACTTTTTTACTATTTTTTAATCTTATATCATCCCTAACTTCCGATTAGCATTCTCCAATAATCCTATAAAAATTACGAACGACTATGGAAACTGATAATTAGCTAAAATTTTCATATTATTTTTTTGATGGAACTTTATTAATACGAAGAAACCGGGCTGCATTGTTATAATAAATATCACGCTTTTGTTCAGGCGTCAGAAAGGATGCAGATTCAATACTATCAATTGCCATACGAATTGTACCCGGCCATATCATTTGATCAGTGCCAAACATAAGGCGCTTACCTAAATCTGCCTGCATTAAATTTTTTAAATAATTATGAAAAGTTTTACGCGGAATAACCCAGCTAATAGTCGAAAGATCAGCATAAACTTGAGGATACTGGTACATAAGAGCAATAATATCACTCAAAAATGGCCATCCGGCATTTTCAACCCATAACCTGAGTTTTGGCCTTCTCGCCAAAACATCTTCTAAAAGTAAAGGTCTGCCACGATAACATCTAAAAGCAGGAAGAGGCGCTCCAATACCTAACGTATGAATTAATACCGGGATATCAAGTTCTACTGCTAAATCAAAATACGGCTCCAAAATAGGATCATTTGGTGCAAACCCATAATACTGTGATGTGAATTCACCTAATGCTTTTATTCGGCCAGCAGTATGCTCGGCCCTCAGATATTCCATACTCGGCATAGTATAATTACCATTTAAGTGCTGCAGAGGTATTTGTGGGGATGGAATAAATCTTCCTGGAGCATAAGCTACCCAGTGAGCGACATCTTCAGGCAAACCACTTAAGAATCCAAAAATAACATTGTACTTATCCATCTCTATAAGTGTTTCTTTCATTACTGCATCATCACTACTGGGAGAAAAATGATCCTTAGAAAATCCATTTGGGAAACTAATTATAGGAACCGATTCTCCATCAGGGAATCCCCAAAACTTAATTGAACTGGCATGCATGTGCATGTCAATAATTGGCTGCCTATTTCCTGAAAATGCAGTAGTTGAAAGAAATAATATTAATAGTGCTAATAAAACTGTTTTAATTTTTTGTATCATTGTATTTTCCCCACTAATATATAAAAGTTACCGATACCACATTTTTAAAATAAGAAGTTGCGGTTAAAAAAACATCACCCAAATAGGCTAATCTCTAATTTAATTTTGATATTCTTTAAAAGTTCGATAAAGATTATGTTTCTTTTTGCCTGGGGTCACAAATCGGAAACATGCAAAATTGGAGAGGCTATATTGATATCTCCTGTAAAATCGAAATTTTCAAAAAAGCGATTGGGCGATGGCACTACGTTTTCATATAGTACCATTAAAGCGCATATAAAAAATCTATAGGAAACTATCTTTACATATTGTGTCTGGGACAAACAAAAAATCTTCTATTTCATCTTCGTTATGCTTGTTTTGTAATGAACTATTCTGATATTGGTCATCAGCTGACACCCTGATCATATGCGCATTTTTTTTGTGCCAGTTGAAATAGCCTGGTTATCTTTTCTCATTTCCAAAATCATCTGGGTCATATGATGAAGAGTCGTCTTCGGATCATCTATGTATTCACTATTAGCTTTTTCCAGTAATTTTTTGCTAATCTCCCCCTTTAAAACAATTTCTTTCCCAGAAATAGCTACTGCTTCAAGTTGACTGGCTAAGATTTCAGGTTCAGCAACAAGAAGGTGAGATGCCGGGAATTGGAATTCTCCGGCAAGTTGCCATCCCATGTTATCAATAATCCTGTTAAATATCCTGCTGATGGAAAAAAAAGATTCCCTTTCCGGGTTGCCCGCTGTAAAAATTGTTATAGCATTTTTCTTTTTTTTGTTAATTTTAAGGTGGTATGTCCTTCCATTTCTGAACTCAAAATATGCATCCAATGTCGATCTTAATCGCTCAATTATTTTTTTCAAGTTACTTGACATGGAATCAAAATAAACAGGGCTGGCAAAGACAAGCAAATCTGCCTCTTCCATCTTTAAAATGACAGAGTCCATATCATCATTGTATTTGCATGCCCCTGGTGTTTCGAACAAACACTTTCCACAGCTTTCGCAGGGAAAAATTTTTTTCTTGGATGGATACAACACTTCACATTGAGCTTTGGCTGACTCAGCTCCCTTAATAAATTTTTTTAACACTATTTCAGTAAATCCATTTTCTGAACGATGACTCCCATTTATTATAAAAATCTTATACGGTATTTCCATTATAGCTGTTTTCCCCCTTTTAACTGGCTCAATATCTCTTTAGATAATCAGCCGCATTATCTGCCATTTTTTTTAAATCTTTTATTAACTGATCTTGCCGTTCCAATGAAATATCTTTGGTTAGAATTTCACTCCATTGTATGATGATATGCCAGAACTCTTCTTCGATTTCAAAAGCTGAAGATTTCAGAAAGACACGTTTTATCCTTTTATTATTCTTATCGGAGACCCTCCTAACATATCCAGCCTCTTCAAGCTTTTTAAGAGCTCTTGCAGTGTTAGCTTTGTTCACATAAACCCTCTTTGTCAATTCATCTTGACTCTGACCCTCTTCATTAAAGAGTTCTGCCAAAAAAATATACTGCCCAGAGCCGATTTTCAGGGCAGGTAATTCCTGGCCTAAATAAACAGTGGACATTCTGTAAAGCATAGCAATAAAGCGACCAATTGTTTTCTTTCCCTTCAGCTCCATCGTATTTAATACTCCTCCTATTGTTGACATCGCAACCATTGTAATTATCAATAGTTGCGATGTCAACAGTTAATCTTTAAACCAATTTAAATTCGATTTCCTTTAAAAGTTCAGTAACGAGCTGATTTTTTAACCACTAGTGGTTAGAAACAAATAGTAAAACTTGTGGATCTTCGGCTAAAACACTTTGTAAAATGGGTTCATGCATTTCAGCTTTCCTCGCTCCTTGGCCCAAGTTTGTCAAGCAGCGTACAAAATTGACTCCCAATCCACACTTTACGTTGCTTTTTTTGAAAAAAATTGAATGTCTGTTTGGTAGTTTTTGATAGAGTTAAGACTATGCTGGAAACGCTTAAAATTGGACGCTACTTGACACCAAAAGGTGGAATTTTCTATTGGCCTCGAAAAGTTGTGGGAAATAAAAAAAAGAACCTTAGGAAAAATGTCCTTTTTTATTTGCCTACATCACCCAGGACAGGGCCGGGATGTTGGGACATCTTGCATCATGTTGTATTTTCTCAACATTCAGCGATTCCAATAATATCTATAACTCTTTGGACCGCTCTAATTCTGAAAAATGATTCCCTTTTGAATTAAAAATTAATAGCTGTAACTACTCGGACATCAAATAAACTTGCCCAAGCCTTTATACACATGTTCTGAATTGTTAATAATGATGTGTTTTTTGACCACCAATGGTTAGAAACAAAAATGATTATTTCAGGATCGCCGGCTATAAAGCTTTGCAGAATCGGCCAGGTTAGATATGCTTCATAGCAGATTAAGGCCGTACCCTTTTTCCCATTAATATCAAATACCGGGTTATCAAACCAATTGTTTCGAACATTATCTTTGGCCCAGGGCCGCCACATGGCAACC
>JAAEKY010000811.1 GCA_024227235.1 Desulfobacteraceae bacterium
AAAAATTTTAAATATTACTGATGAACAATTGATAGGTAAATACAATGTTTTTGAAGATGAAATTGCCATAGAGCAGGGTTTAATACCAAAAATCCGCACAGTTTTTGAAGATGGAAAAACAGCCAACTTTTCAGTTGAATGGGATGCTAAGGAGCTTGGGTATAAGGATGCTCAAAAAGTATATATTGAAGGTACTATGTTTCCAATTCATGATGAAAAAGGTGAATTAACTAATGTGGTAAATCATTGGATTGACATAACAAAACGCAATCAGGCAATGAAAAAGCTTGAGTCTAAAACATCTGAACTCACAAAAGAAATTGCCGAGCGTATAAAAACAGATGAAAAACTTATAGAAAGTGAAAGAAGACACCGCTCTTTATTTGAGACTATGGTCCAAGGAGTGGTTTATCAGGATGCAGATGGGAAAATAATATCGGCCAATCCGGCTGCAGAAAAGATTTTAGGATTAACAATTAATCAGATGCAGGGACGCGCCTCTGCTGATCCCCGTTGGAAGGCTATACATGAAAATGGATCAGATTTTCCGGGTGAAACACACCCTGCTATTGTTTCCTTAAAAACAGGTCAACCAGTTCATGATGTGGTGATGGGTGTCTTTCACCCTGATGAGGAAAGGAATTGCTGGATAAGAATTAACTCAATCCCAACAATAAGACCAGGAGATAAAAATCCCTACCAGGTTTATACAACCTTCACAGATATAACCGAGCATAAAAAGCTCGAAGCCCAACTCCAACAATCACAAAAGATGGAATCCATCGGTACCCTTGCTGGCGGTATTGCCCATGATTTTAATAACATTCTTTTTCCGATTGTAGGCCATGCAGAAATGTTGTTAGAGGATATACCTAATGACAGCCCATTCAGGGAAAGCTCGAATGAGATTTTGAATAGTGGTTTGAGAGCAAAGGAGTTGGTCAAACAGATTCTCACTTTTTCAAGACAGGAAAAAGGCGAGCTAAAACTGATGAAAAT
>JAAEKY010000812.1 GCA_024227235.1 Desulfobacteraceae bacterium
GCCATTGTCATCGGTTGCCATGGCCTTTATGCCACGGGCGACTCCCCTAAACAGCTGGCATTGGCTGAAAAATGCGTCAAATCAAACATCGCCTATTTCAGATTTGATCACACAGGGTGCGGAAAAAGCCAGGGGACACTCAAACTTTCATCCTGCCTTAAAGACAGAAGTAATGATCTTATGGGTGCTGTCAATGCCATGAAAAAAGAGAGGGGTGATGATGTTCGGATTGCCTTATTCGGCAGCAGCATGGGCGGAACCGTGTGTTTGAATACAGCAAAAGAAATTGAGCCCATATGCATGGTTACATTTGCCGCCCCCGTTGTCAGCAGGACCCTTACAACCGATCATGGCGATGCGCAAAACAATGCACTGTCATTTGATATCACCCGCCGGCTTGATTCAATAAAAAACATTTTAATATTTCATGGCGATGCCGACGATGTGGTGCCTATTGAAAATTCAAAACTTATCTTTAACCGTGCGCAAAACCCCAAAAAAAAGATTTTCCAAAATGGCGGCGACCACAGAATGTCTGATCCCGGGCATCAGGATGATTTCATCTTTGAAACCGTAAACTGGTATCGTCTGTTTTTTAAAACAAAAAAGGCGGGTCAATAACCCGCCTTTAAGGAATTCTCAATTTGTAGGGTGTTGTTCAGGTGATGGCGCTCTGAATCATCTGTTTTTGATAACCGCTTAACTTTTTATAAAATTGAACAGCAATCCCATCTTTTTGATTTCTGATAATTTCCCCTGATATTTTAAAATGATTTTCAGAATTTGGAACTGAAAATGTCAGAGATATATCCTTTCCCACCGCAAACGGCTCTCTGGTATCAATAAAAACCCCGCCATTGCTCAGATTTTGAATAAAATCCTTATAAGCCCTGTCCTTTGTTGAGTAATCCACGGAAAGCATACAGGATAGCCGGGCATCGTTCCTTTGGTTTCCCTTTATCCATTCGGTAAGCGTGGCCAAAAGATCTTTCTTTTGATCCAAACTGGCCTGTTTTACCAGCTCCATCACTTTTTCCGTTATTGCATCTTCTTTTTCAGAAAGCTGTGAACTGTCCATGATCTGAATCCTTATTTTGATAAATTCTGAATTGAAATCATCTTTATTAGGATACTTCTCACTGATGCCCTATCTTGTGGTGATTTATTGTGTGCCATTGGCTATGGTTGTCAAGCTGAAATCATGACGGATCTTTTTGCTCAAATATCTTTAACGTATGTTACAATTTACAGTTTATGTCAATAAAAGGCGTAAAAGCAATGTTTTTCCAAATAAAGCTTGCAGCCGTTTGTCATTCCGGCGGGTTCAAGCTCTTACCATTTGTATCCAGCATTTCAATTTCAACTCTTCTCCCGGGTCTTATTTCATCTCTTTCCAATTCATCCGGTCCCAATCCAATGGTTACGATTCTGTCGGGTTCGATCCCCTTGCCAATCAGATAGGTCTTGA
>JAAEKY010000813.1 GCA_024227235.1 Desulfobacteraceae bacterium
GGTAGTGTATCCGATTTAACTGTAGGAATGTTAATCATTATGGAAAATCCGGGGACATGATACAATTTTTTTCATATGACGGGTTTACTTTAGGAGCTGGATTAGGGGTTGGATATACTGCAAGTTCAGCCACTATTTCAACAACATCAGCTCTATACCAATATAACAAAGGCTCTCACTCAGTTGACAATACTGGGAATGATAGCATTTGGAGTTCTTCAACAAACAAATGATAATTGAATCAAAATGATAGCTACTATTTATATAATCACGATTGCAAGTTTTTTCATCTTCATTTGAAGAATTCCGAGAATTCCGGGGACATGATACCTATTTTTTATCAAGATATTTTATATTGATATGTCCTAAATAATCCAATAATGGGAATTGATCCGTTGGGACTTTTGCGCAAGATCTGCCAACAAGTATTCAATCATCTGATTATGAGGATTTTTCGGTAAAAGTTTAGATACTCAAATTGCTCAAAAAAAGGGTGAAATATACTCTTTAAATTATTTAACTGTGTTGTCCGATTAAAGGAATCCAGAAAATATCAGTCCTTAAATATTTTGTATAGTACAATCGAAGGGGTTTATCTGTGGAAATCGATCACATATATATGCATGAGAGACTTGGACTTGACCCCTTGATTGATTTAAAATTCAGATTGGGGGAAGGAACCGGTGTTGCAGTCTGTATGAATTTTTTGGATCTTTCAAGCAGAATTCTTGCTGATATTAGAACCGTTGAAGAAGTAAGGATAAAAGACACTCAATAAATTATATCGTAGCTCGATAAACATTTTGTCTCCAGGATATGGGTGTTTTAGCCTGTCCTAGAGCGCCCTCGTATCATATCTCATCCCGTTTTCTTCCCATAAACATGCCCTTGACTATTACCAAATCAGTATAATTTTATAAGTATTGGAATATTAAGTAAGCTTTGACTAATATTTTGTTTCTACTTTAGGAATTAAAAAATATAAAAACCATTGTCCCAAAGTGGTTAATCATTAACAATATTATTGAGGTGCAATATGACAACTTATCAATGTAAAAAATGTGGAAAAATATCTTCAAACAAATCTCAAATTTGCAAAACAAAAAAAAAGATTACATCCTTTTATGTGTGTGAAAGCTGTAACAAACACAGCAGCAAAAAAGCAACTGTCTGCAACCCGATTGCGGTAAAGCCGTCCTACTATTGCGGCAAATGTGGCACGTCTGATGCTAAGAAAAAATCTTTGTGCGAGCCCTTGAAAGTCTAAGAATTATAATTTCAAATCAAAAAGAGGAAGATTGCTTTTTAAAAAGCGGTCTTCCCCTTTTATTTTTTTTCATTAATTAAATACTATATTTCCTGAACCATTTATTGTTTTTTCCAATGGCAATAGATGGAAACTTATGGTAAAAGGTACTATACAATTATATTACCGCAGTGCAGGATACTCATTCATATTGAAATACTCGATTGTTAAAGAAAAAGGATTATTAAAGCTGATCATTCAATTAAGGAAATTCAATGAATAAAATTTTATCAATAATACTGTTTATCTTATTGATTTTTTCTACTTCATCTGTTCATTCGAAACCAAAATCTTTAGCAATTATCTCAGATGACAATTTTCCGCCTTTTAGTTTTCTTGAAAATGGGGAACCCGTTGGCATTGATATCGATATCATTCAAGAACTGGGGAAAAGGTTGGGTATTGAAATGAAGGTTAGACTTTTTCCTTGGAAAAGACTGATTATGATGACAAAAAACGGAATCTGTGATGGGAGCATGTCACTGTTCCGGACACCAGAAAGAGAGCTGTTTGCACTTTATACCGCACCTGTTCATTATAGTACTTTTGTGATTTTTGTTAAAAAAGGAAATGAATTTAATTTCTCAAAGCTCAGTGACTTATATGGAAAATCTCTGAGTAAACAGTCTGGTTTTTCCATCAGTAGAGAATTTGATAAAGCTGAAAAAGACAAAAAAATAAGGGTTTCCGATGTTTTTTACATAGAAGACAGCATGAAAAGAACGATTAGGGAAATGCATGATGGATTTGTGGCGAATAAGGATGTTACCCTGTATCTATTGAAGACCGATCAAACTGTCAAAGACTATCGAAATCAGTTTTCAATTCTAAAAAAGCCGATCAAATCTAAAAGAAGCGCTTACTTTGTTCTCTCAAAGGGTTCAAAACTGAAGAACAAAATTCAATTGCAAAAGGATATTACAAAGACTTTGAGATCCATGGAAATGGATGGGACTTATCAACGGATCGCCAACAAGTATTTAAAATAAACTTAAGTCATCAAAAATTGTCACTTCTTTTTCAATATCGTAAACAGTTTATGAAAGCTGTTTTCTTGCCCGCAGTTTGGCGTCGATCAACTGGCTGTGGTTTAAGCGCATAAGGTTTGCAAGTTTGTGGGCAAAGTGGTCTTCATGCGCTTCAAGATGATTATCCAGCAGGATGATACGCCAGACAGATTCCATTATATCGATCTTTTGATTTTCAGAAAAATTTTCATTTATAAAGTGAGTATAACGAAAGAGATCCACATAGTCTCTGTGTTCCTTATCTGTATCAGTTAGCAAGGTATCAATTTCCTGCCTGGAAATCCCAAAATTTGTCACAAGTGTTGCAACAAGATGCTCTTTTTCTTCTTCACTGCACTGGCCATCTGCATAGGCTGCCTCAAGCAACAGTACGGTCAATGCCAAATGGGCGTCTATCGCATCCTGATCAGTTGTCTGCGATTTACTATTGTCCCTGCCAATAATTTTTTTTATTAAATTTAACATCTTCTGGTAATATCCTTTTATTAATCCCTTACTTTTACAAAAGCCAACAGGTCGTTTGCTCTATATTACAGACACAAACCATTTCATCTGAAATTCAATATCCTCATCTAAAAAGGGGTAAACACTTCTTTACCATCCCTGGCATCAAATAAAATCTGCGAAACTTTCCTTACATCCTTTGTATCATGAAATCCTTTGATATGATTCTCAATACTTTTTGAATTATCCCTTTGATTGGATTGCTGATTTTCAAAACATTTCCTGATTTCTGATCGCTTCTCTTCAGATAGATACATAACGTCTCCCTTTTTCAAGATATGATGAATATGGAGTTGAGTCTATTATAGGTATATTGCACTTGGGAAAAAGAATTTCAAGAGTTTTGGTATTCCTGTGGCAGTTTACCCCAATTTTGCAATCCTCCTGAGCAAAATTAAACTTGTATTACCGATTATTCTAAAGTCTTTACTAAAAATTCTTTGATTTTTTGCTTTATAACTTCTTCTCCGACATCTGTGATATCATTATGTCCGCAGCCTTTTATCTCAACCAGTTCTTTTTTTCCTTTGAAATTAATAATCTGGCCTCTGGCAAACTGTATAGGTATAATATCATCAACTATTCCATGGAAAAGAAGCGCAGAAGTTCGCGTCTGTTTGGCCCAATGATGCGCTTCAAATTTATGCCTCATCAATCTTTCCACTGGCAGCCAGGAATAATGGAATTGAGCCACTTTAGCAATAGATGTATAGGCAGATATAAGAATCAACCCTTTAATCTGGGTTTGAGACGCAAGAAAGGTAGCGACACCGGTTCCAATGGATTCTCCCATAAGATAGATTGGCAGCTTTTCTTTATCGATTTGTTTTAAATGGTCTATCAATTTTTTGGCTTGATCAAGAATGATATCTTCTCCTGGCGAATTTGAGTCTTTTCCATATCCAGGGTATTCAAATATAACAATATTGGAATTAAACTCCTTTAAAAGATCAAAAAAATAGGTGCGATCACAGGCATTACCGGCATTCCCGTGAAAAATAACTATCCAACTTTTTGGGTCAGGTTTTGTTTGAAGATAGTATCGAATACCTTTTATGGATACAGCCTTTGCTTTGAACCGGTCCATATCCGGGCACTTACCAAAAGAAGATCCACCCGGAAAAAACAACATTTTATCTTGGAAAAAATAAAGTGCGATCAGAATAAAGAAATACACAGCCATTCCTAAGCTGAGGATTTGAATGATTAATTTCATAATAAGCCCCAAATCATTTGATTTTTAAAATAACCAAATAATAGACTTAATCTGATTTGGGATCAACAGAATTGATAGTTAACTGGATATTTGCCATCCTCGCCAGTGAAAGGTTGATGGCCTTACAGGATCGTTATGGCGATTTGCTTACAACTTCTTGATAACCAAATCAGTTAAACCGCCAAACTGTTTGAGGAAAGAATGACCGAGTTTTTTGGCGGTAAGCTGTGGGAATCTTAAAATTTGTTTCAATGTCCATCCAGCGCACGTAAGGCCATCAGACTGTAACGGGTTATATAAAACACTCTCCGTCGCTAACTTTTATAGATCTTGTTGCGTATGTTTCCATATCCTGATTATGGGTAACCACAATAACGGTATGCCCATCTTTATTTAATGATTGTAGCAGCAGCATAATGTCGCCAGCTGTTTTTGTATCCAAATTCCCCGTAGGTTCATCTGCCAGAATAATAGGCGGTTTGTTTACAATGGCCCTTGCAATGGCAACCCTTTCTTGTTCCCCACCGGACAGCTGATCCGGCAGCCGGTTTGCTTTAGAACCAAGTCCGACTCTTTGAATTACGTCTAAGGCCATTTGATTTTTAACCTTTTTTTTCTGACCGGTCACTGCCATGGGCAGTTTGATGTTTTCTAATACTGTCAGGTAGGGGATGAGTTGAAAAGACTGAAAAATAAATCCAATATATTCACTTCTGAAATCAGCCCGCTGCTCTGCGGATAAAGAATACAGATCAAGGGAATCCACTAGTACCTTTCCCTTAGTTGGATGATTGAGCGCCCCAATTATAGACAATAAGGTACTCTTACCTGAACCGGATTGACCCATAATGGTAATAAATTCTTCATCATCGATAAAAAAGTCCATCTGTTTGATAGCATCAACTTTTGTATCGCCACTTTGATACGTTTTTTTCAAATCATGAATTTGGATTAAATGATCAATTTGTGTCATGTTATAATTCTCTCTTTCTAAACTGGATATTTCATAACCCAAAGGTCCAACCCGAAACGATTATGTCTAAAGCGCTCTTAACGCTTCGCTTGGATCCATATTACTGGCTTTAAAAGCAGGATAAAGACTTGCCAGAAGGCTTAAGGCCACGGCCATTAGTATGGAAACAATACCAAGGTTTGTATTGATGCCGACAAATACAGAGTCTTTCATCACCAAAGGAATGACGCTGTAGGCGATCAGATTTCCTAGGGTAAACCCTATAATACCACCAATAATGCCCAGGAGCAGTGCTTCTAATAAAATAACCTGCATGACATGCCCTCTTCTAAATCCAATCGCCCTGAAAATTCCAATCTCTCTTGTTCTTTCATTCACAGATCCCATCATGGTAACCAAGACCAGCAAGGAACCAATAAAAATGACAATTACCGATATACCAAGACTGAAGGATTTGAACATCTCAATGGATTGCATTTTAGACATCACGACCTGTTTCATGGCGGTCACTTTTCCATCAGGAAATTTTTCAGCAATCTGCAAGGTAAGTTCTGTAATGGGGCACCCTTGGCAAAAGGCGGATATTTCTACCATTGAAATTTTACCCTGTTTACCTAAAATGGCCTGGCTCGCCCCTAAGCTGGCAATAATTGCATTATCTTCAGAAGCCCCTGTTTGTTTTAAAATGGTAGTGATGGTAAAGGGCTGATCGGAGATATGAATGATATCACCGGATTTAAACCCTAACAGCATTGCCACTTGTGATCCCAGCATAACTTCATTTTCTTTTTCAGGATATGTTCCGCCTTGCTTTTGCCACCAGGTTTTTAACGCCAGTTCTTCTTCAAATATCACTCCCATCAATAGAATCGTTTTATCATTGATTTGAACGGGGCCTAGGACTTTGGGAGCCACAATGGCAAGATTTTTACTATTTTTTATTGTCTTTATTTCTAATAAACGTTTCTGATCAAATTCCCGGACTTTGTAATTGACACCCCCAACATCAATCCCACCATAATTCAGTGAAAGATTTTCACTTTTCGGGACCACAATAATGTTCGCACCAAACTGATTCAGCCGTTCTTCGATATTTTTAGTCATACTTTCGGTGATTGAAAGAAGCGTAACAACGGTTGAAATACCGATAACGAGTCCCAAAACCAGAAAAAGCATCTTACCTTTTCGCCGCTTGATATTTCCAAAGGAGATATTATGAAGTTTCAAGTTCTTCCTCCTCTTTTTTCATTGTACTTTGATGTTGGCGGTGGTTGACTTGATTGAGCAGCGTGGCTGATATATCGTGCTGATCAAACACGGTTGTGATTATAGAAAGTGTTACAATCCTTCTATCAAAAGTAAC
Organism: Desulfobacteraceae bacterium; assembly: GCA_024227235.1. GTDB lineage: Bacteria > Desulfobacterota > Desulfobacteria > Desulfobacterales > Desulfobacteraceae > Desulfobacula. The sequence continues at coordinate 6,391 of JAAEKY010000813.1, forward strand.
CACAAGACGGGTGTGGTTTTTATCATTCACTGAGTTTTTAACCCCTTTAATTGCATTTAATCCGGCAATGACATCTTCAGGCCAGTTAGACCCTGTTTCCAATTTAAATATGGCATCATCCAGGTGGCGGGTGGATATGTATGAAATCGCCTGAGGAACGGTGACAATACTTAAACCCAAAATAATGGCCATCGAGACCATCGTTGCAAGGGTGCCAAACCCCAAACCTCTTTTTCGGATACCTATAACCTTTTCTCTTTTCTCACGATATTTTTCCGGATTATATGCCATGGAAAAGTCCTTTATTTAGTGTTTGGACAAAAACGCACCCATCTGCTGCGTTGCTTTAAAATCTTAATATCCTCATGTACAGTAGTACACTCCGGTTTCAAGATTCCTTTCGCCTTACATATGGGCAACTTTTTGTCCAAACACGGGTTTTCGGTCAGACGCTATTTATATTTGCAATACCAGGCATTGGCATTAATATCTTTCATCGAAACGACCAGATTATCACCCTCAATCACTCGTGCTAAAGGCGCTGGATTACATCCTCCCTTAACTTCATTAATTCTATCTGTTGCAAACCGTCTACCGCAATTGGTGCACACCATTACATTGCCATCCTGAACATAGCCTTTACCGGAACGATAACACACATCGCATGAATCAATGGCTGCACGGATGATGCCATCCCCACTTTTAACCACAAAAAAATCTACCATAGTGCCATCATCCGCCTTGGCCTTAAAATAATGGGCTTTGCCATCACTTACCGTATTAACAGGAATATAAAGGTTTCCCTCTTTTGGTTTCAGCTTTTTAAATTTTCCGCCAAACACGGCAAAAGCATTTGAACTGATAAAAACTAATATTAAAACAATTGTCATGCTGGTGAATAACTTCTGAGCTAATTTCATGAATATTTTCCTTTTAGATTATAAATCTTTACTGTTTTGAGAAGCACCTGGAACTGCACAACACGATCCACCGGGTGATGGTAACAGGCCAGAGGAACTTTGTTTATTCTTCTGTGGAGGGCTACCACCACTGCAACAGCCTCCTCCACGACCAGAGCTGAAACCGGTTCGTTTGGACTCAAGGTACGCAAAAGACTCTTTTTTTGTAATCGTATCAACAGTTTCCAATTTCCCTGGATACCCGACTTCTGCAAGTTTTTCAGAGATTTGTTCAGCGGTTAAGGGTTCGGCAAAATCCACAGCAATCAATTTTCTGAATAAATTTGCTCCCATTCCCGAATATCCTTCGAGTGGTGCAAGGCCTGCGCTGATTGTAGAAAAGCATCCACCACAAGACAAACTATCTATTTTTAAAACTGCCCTGTTTAAATTCTGACTTTCTTGTTTTTCAGCAAAAACCTGTCCTGAAATAAAAAAAATCAGCATCAAACTAATAAAAACGATGACGATTTGAAGTATCCTTTTCACAATATCCTCCAAAAAATTAAATATTTTTACACGTTTTCAAATTATATTAATCAAGACCTATGCCAATGATGACATATCGCTCTAATAAAATTATAAACATTTGAATTTAAAAGAAAATTGTTAAGTCCGAGAAAGGGTGCTCAAGGAAGAAAAAAACTGCATCTGTAGACTATTCTACAAAAAGGTGTAGAATAGTCTACAATTATTGCAGGCCATACTTTTCTAAACGATATAAAAGAACATGCCTGGGTATTTTTAATAACCTGGCAGCTTCAGATTGATTCTGCCCTGCTTTTTCAAGGGCTTTTAAAATATAGCTTTTTTCGATATCTTCTAAAGCGATTCCTTGATCTGGAATGACCGGATCAAGACCTGATGGTGATGATTTATGTACAAGTAATTGAAGATCTTCTGGTTCAATCACACTCGCTTTTCTCAATATAATGCATCGTTCAACAATATTTTGCATTTCCCTTATATTCCCAGGCCATTGATATGTTTTTAATACCATAAGGGCTTGTTTCGAGAACACGACATCCAAAGGTGCATCAAATTTATTTAAAAAATGTTTGGCCAGTGCGGGGATATCTTCAGTTCGCTCTCTTAACGGAGGGATCAAAAGAGGAATAACACTTAATCTATAGTATAA